>JAZSHP010000069.1:0-4315 GCA_045533355.1 Candidatus Fimenecus sp. | reverse complement strand
AAGTGTCATAGTGGGTTATATACTTTGAGGGTAACTATACCAATCTCGAAATATTCTTTCGGTATAAATAAGTGATATTACAAATTAAAATTTGCAGTGATATTTTTGATAAATCAAAAGTGGTATTGAAGCCTTGTGGCTTCAGTGTTATTTTATTCGCCATAACTGACCGAAGGTCAATATAACGATGCGTAGCATCATATCACTGCGAAGCAATAAAACTCGCTGAGAGGCGAATAAAACTGCCGAGTGTCCTTACGAACACTCGGCTATTGGCTACAGGGATTTAATTATTTTATTTAATTAATGGCCGTGACCTGCGTGGCTTGAAGAAGAACCGAGGATTCTGTTGGCAATGTTCTTGTTTTCTTTACCAACTGACCATTCAACAAGGAGTGATTCGATATCAATGCCTTCAGTGATTGTTTCGATTTCCTTAGCAATGCCTTCTTCGATAAGCTTACTTGCAAGGCTGTTCTTAACGTTAACATACCATGTTTCTTCATGAGCTTCTACATAGTACATAATGTGGTAACCATATTCAGATTCAATGATTTCAACATCGTTTGCCTTACGAGCAGGGTCAAGACTCCATTTTGTGAAAGATTCAACATACTGACCGTTATCAGCAATGTTTTCGATAAGACCGCCTGTTTCCTTTGAACCAGTATCGTCTGTCTTTTCTTTACAAAGAGCAATAAAGTTGTCCTGTGTTGGGTTCTTGAGGTATTCGTCAAGAATTGCCTGAGCCTTTTCCTTTGTCTGCTTCTTTGTTGCTTCAGTAATAGTTGGAACCTTCTGTCCGCTTTCATTTGTTGTAGATGTAGCAGAACCGTCAGTGTTCTTGTCAGGGAACTTAGCAAGGATGTGTCTTACATCAGCTGAGCTGACTGAAGTATCCTTTGCAGGAAGAGTTTTCATCATCAAAACATAATATGTGCCGTCTTTTTCGATAACAGTAATGTCGCCAACTTTTCTTGCGTCATCAAATACCCATTTTGCAGCATCTGCACCATAGTTAGATTCGATTTCTGTATAGTACTTGCCTTTAACGAGTGTTGTAGCATCAGGGTCTTTTTCGCTCTTAGGGTCAGCAGTGAGAATAGCTGACTTTGCTGCCTGAACGAAAGATGCATCATCAGTAACCTTCTTAACGAATTCATCAGCCTGAGCCTTTGCCTTCTTTTCTGCTTCTGCATGCTCTGCTTCGTGTTCTTCGCCCTCTTCATGAGTGTGGTTAGAACCTAAGTTAGCTGCGAAAGTGTAAGCACGAAGGTCAACGATATCATAATTGTCTTTAGATGCAGCATATTCTGCGTTAATCTTGTCAGCAGTAACTGCAGCAAGTGAATCATTCTGATTCTTTTCGTAGAATTTTGTAGCAAGATTTGAATTGATTTCAAGTTCACGGATTAATTTCTCTGTAACACCTGAACCAACCTGTATACGGAGGAATCTGTCGAGAGAATAATCATTTTCCTTAGCTGTTTTGCGAATCTCTTCAATCTGGTCATCAATTGCCTTGATTTCGTCTTCAGAAAGCTCAATACCTGCTTCTACAGCCTTAGCAGCACCATACTTGATGTAAATGAGCTGATTGAATGCAAGATATGTAAGAGCATCTTCCCATGTTGGGTTTTCAACACCTAAATCTTCAGCAGTGAAACCTGTGATGTTTTTGCCTTCTTCAACATATTCCTGCTTGTCAGGAGTCTTTGTAACATCAAAGCCTGTCATTGAAAGACCCATACCTTCGCCGTACTGGTCGTACTGTAATGTGTTACTGTAAACCTGTGACCAGCCCTGGAAATAGTAATAGTTTACTTCTGCAAGTGAAATTTTTTCATTAAGACCGTCAATTGAAATCTTAACTGCCTTCTGAGGGATGTCAAAGAAATTAAGAACACCCGCAACGGCACCAAGAGCAATAACAACTGCAAGAACAATTGAGATTACTTTTTTAGCAGCTTTTGAAGCCTTGATACTCTTAGGACTTCTTTTTGCATTTTTAGCAGCAGCCTTAGCGAGTCTTTCTTTACGTTCCTCACGATAAAGCTCTGCCTGAGTTTTGTTGTTGTTTTCCATTGGAAAAACCACCTTTTCGAACATTTTTGCTTATTTTAGTGAAAAGAAATACCGCAAAGGATATACTTTTGCACATTAACAGATATATTCTATACTATTTTAACAAAATATACAAGACCAAAAATAAAATTTAACATTTTGTACAAAAATGTCGTGTGATTTTTGACAAGAAGAAATGTAGTATTAATATGTTTTATCTTTCAGGTAAGTTTTTATATATTTTTATTGTAAAAAATGAAATTATATTATATAATCTATATAATAATGTTGTTGCAAATTAAAATCTTATGGATTTGCAGGATAAAAGGAGATACATTTTTATGAAAATTATGGCTTTTGACGTTGGTGGCACAGCCATCAAATTTGGTCTTGTTGACGAAAATTTCAATGTTCTTTTTTCAGAGGAATTTCCGACAAACACATATAAAGATACTGACAATATGGTACTTCGTGCTATGGAAGCAAAGCTTAAGGAATACGAAGGTCAGTTTGACGCTATCGGTATTTCAACAGCAGGTCAGATTAATTTTGAAACAACTGAAATCAATGACGGTGTAGGTAATATTCCTAATTATAACCACACAAATCTCCGTAATGAATTTGAACCACAGTTCAAGGTTCCTGTTGCAGTTGACAATGATGTAAACTGTGCGGCTATCGGTGAAGCTCATTTCGGTGCAGCTCAGGGTGAAAAGGACTTCCTTTGCCTTACTTACGGCACAGGTGTTGGTGGTTGTATTTACATCAACGGTGACGTTTATCGCGGCTCAAAGTATGCAGGTGGTGAATTCGGTCACATGGCAACTCATAAGGACGGAAGACCTTGTACTTGCGGCAGAATCGGTTGTTATGAGGCTTATGCTGCTTGTCGTGTTTTCACAGCATCAGTTTCAGAAAGAATGGGCAGACCAATGAATGGCCGTGAAATTTTTGAACCTGAAAACCTTGCAAATCCTATAATCAAAGAAGAAATCAATAATTGGGAAGATGAAATCGCATTGGGACTTCGTAACCTTTGTTATATCTTTAATCCAAGCTTCATTGTTCTTGGTGGCGGCATTATGTCAGAGGATATGCTCATAAAGGACATTAACGAAAAGGTCCAGGCACAGCTTGAGGATAATTACAAGCATGTAAAAATCGTGAAGGCACGGCTTCGCAACAAGGCAGGTATGCTTGGTGCTGCTTATCTTGCAAGTGAAAGATTAAAGACCTGGAAAAAAGGCGAATAATTTTACTCTAATAAAAAGAAAAAACTGTCGGTTATAAAAAATCGGCAGTTTTTATTTTGTCATATATTGATTTGTGGTAAAACAAAACCCGCATTCATAATAAATGCAGGTTCTGGCGCGCTCGACTGGAATCGAACCAGCGGCCTTCAGAGTCGGAGTCTGACGCTCTATCCAACTGAGCTACGAACGCAAGATAAAATAGAGTGCAGAGTGCAAAGTGCAGAACACAGAGTTATTTTTGGTTATTTTGTGTTGATTTACAAATTGAAACCAACAACGATATTAACTCATTAACATCATTTTCTAATGATAAAAACTCTTTTTCTGTAAGGTATTGTGTTGCATATAAAAGTCGCAACCAATAATAAGTTTCATTTGCTTCTTTAAGTGCAATGCTCATTTTAGCATAAAAATCGGCTTTTGATTGAGCACGCTCACCTTCAGCTACATTTGCTCCAATACTTGTACCACTTTTCAAAAGTTGTTTTGATAAAACATACTCACTCTTATCTTTTGATAAGTACTTATATAAGTTTACTATTCTTACTGCAAATTGAAAGCTTTTACTTTCCGTGATGCTTTCACTCATTTTTACAACCTCACTCTGCACTTTGCGTTCTGCACTCTGCACTCGGTATTATTCAGATTTAAACATTAAATCTGAATAATACGATGTCTCCGTCTTTCATAACATATTCTTTACCTTCAGAACGGACTAAACCTTTTTCTTTTGCAGCCTGCATTGTGCCGTTTGCCATAAGGTCGTCAAAGTGGATAACCTCTGCACGGATAAAGCCACGCTCAAAGTCAGTATGGATTTTACCTGCTGCCTGTGGTGCTTTTGTGCCTTTTTTGATTGTCCATGCTCTTACTTCAGGCTGACCTGCTGTAAGATATGAGATAAGACCAAGAAGGTTGTATGAACGCTGAATAAGAAGGTCAAGACCGCCTTGTTCGATACCTAAATCAGCAAGGAACATTTCCTTTTCTTCCTTGTC
>JAZSHP010000168.1:0-5141 GCA_045533355.1 Candidatus Fimenecus sp. | reverse complement strand
ATATATTGTTTATGGAGTTTTACTCGTTGCTATTGTTGTAGGCGGCATTGGTGCGATAATTGGTTATCTGATAAGGAAAAAGAAATCAAAATAAGGAGCAATTTCTATGGGTGTAAATATAACAATGCTTATTCTCGATGTTCTCTTAGATTTAATCGGCATTGAGAATGTTAAGGGAAATATAGCAAGTGTGCATTGGTATAACAGAACACGCATAACAGAAAAAACAAGACCTAAATATGGAAAGTTTGTGGGTATTGGAACACTCATAATTGCCGGAGGACTTATTTTCTCTGCTGTTCTGAATATGCTTGTAAAAATGAATATTGCTGTGCTTATAGGCGGTGCAATAACTCTTATAACGGTTATTGTGGGTATAGTTTTTATACTCTATGCACAGTTCAAATATAACAAAGGAATTTTCTGATAAAGGTGGTGTTGCCCATGTCAACGAGCGATAAAATCATAGCACAGAATAATATTGTAAAAGGCACTATTCAAAAAGTTACAAAATGTTGGTGGATAAAGGTAAATACAAAGCCAGCAAGGATGCACGCTCTTGATGGTGCAATATTCCCTTATATAATGACTTTTACATACGAGGTTGACGGAATTCAGTATAAGAAAAGAAAATACATAGGTTTAATGGCAGATGCTATCGGTATCTTTGGAAATGTAGATGTTTACTATGATAAAGATAAGCCGTCACGATGCGAGATTAAACTTTGAAAGGAGCTGAGAGTGTGAAAAAAGTAAATATAATAAAAACCTTTACTTTTTGGTTTGTTGTAGTTGCTATTGTTGGCATTATTTTGAACCTGACCGGGATTGATGATATAGGCTTATTTATTGGCTTCAATCCACTTCTTAACTTCTTTAGCAGTACAAAATCTGCCCGTGATGCAATCAATGCCGTTCCTTATTTATGGCATATTCTGAGCGTTATTTCAATGACGGGATATGGATTGATAATTGATGCTATCAGGTTATCGTTTAAGAAAAATAAATAAGCAATTTTATTCCCAGAAGGTATGCTTGTGAGAAATAAAAGGATCGGAGCAGTAACCATTATTCTTACAGTAAAAAACAAGTGAGAGAAAATCCAAATCAATCCGTCTAATAAGTGGAAGATAAATCTTTCGGAAAGGAGAATGTTATGGAAAACGGTGCAAGTAGCTACCGCCGTTTCCTTGAAGGTGATGAAAGTGGTATCGTAGATATTATCAGAGATTATAAAGATGGATTGATGCTCTATATGAACCAATTTGTCAAAAATATTCATATAGCAGAAGATTTAACGGAGGACTGCTTTGTTAGGTTGGTTGTAAAAAGACCAAAATTCAAAGGAAAATCATCCTTTAAGACTTGGCTCTATTCCATTGGAAGAAATCTGGCGATAGATTATATAAGACATAACTCAAAAACAGTAGAATTAAGCGATGAGGACTATAATGCCTTACTCATAGATGAGAAAAACATTGAAATTGAGTACATAAAAGAAGAACAACGACTCGCTGTTCATAAGATTCTAAAAAAGATTAAGGATGAATACAGTCAGGTTTTATACCTTTCCTTTTTTGAGGACTTATCAAACAAAGAAATCTCTATTGTGATGAAAAAAAGCAACCGCCAGATTGAAAACCTCTTATATCGTGCGAAGCTATCACTTAAAAATGAACTTGATAAGGAGGGCTTCTACTATGAAAAGTTATGAAGAAATGGCAGAGCAAGTCTTGAAAAGAAGCGAAAAAGAAATTGAAAAACGAAACAAGCGAATAAGAAAAACAACAAGGATAGTATCATCGCTTTCGTGCTTTTGTATTATAGCAGTTATATGTTTTAGCGTGTACAATAATGAAATTTTCGACTTGGGGAAGAATGCAGGCTACCAAGAACAGAGTATCGCAACCACCGAAACAGGTGAAAAAACAAATGAAGTAAAAGACCTGGAGAATTATAAGTATTCAATAAATAATTCTATCAACAGAGAGCAAGATGCGGTTGCAGGAACTGCACCTAAACCGACACACAGTGCTCCTTCTCAAGAGGTTGACAAAGTATACGATGTTTTAGATAGCACCGAAGAGACAGCAGAAAAGGAAAGCTTTCCCGAAATTACAACTGAGCAGGCGGTAAAGAACGCAAGAGAAAAGTTAAGTGATAAAGAAATAGAAACCATAATCAATCTTGAAAACCCAAAAATTGAAGAAGTGGTTCTTAAAGGCGATACATCAATATACTTATTTGATGAAAGTATTGATGCTACAGGGAAAAGCCTTTATAAAATCACTTACAATACCGAACTTGACGGATTACTTGGACCAATTACATTTTATGTAGATAAAATGTCCGGTATTGTCATTGGTGCTGATTACAGAGAATGAGGTGCAATATGAAGAAAAAAGGAATTATAATTACAATTTGTGTTTTGGTTATTCTCATTGCTGCAGGGTTGGTTACTAAGTATATTGATACCGCAAATGTATCGACAGGTCATGAACCGGAATGGTGCATCAAAATTGTAAGTCACGATGGCGGCAAAGTTACATATTGGGGACTTGGTTATAAAGTAGTGAGATATGTCGGTATTTTTCCTGATGAGCCTTATGAGGACAACATCGGTGTAAAAATGGGTAGTTGGTTTATGAAATATGAAGATCCAACAAATGAGATTTTGGATGTTAAGTCTTTCGAAGAAAACAAGACCTTCAAAGTTTCTGATAAAGCAGATGTTGATTTTATCACCAATTTGCTTAAAAACTCAAAATACATAGGTGAACCTTGTGACGGAATTATTGACTATGCAATTACCTATGATGATTACACTTACGATATTCTTATCAGTTGCAGTGAGATAAAAAAAGGAAATAAACAAGCAACAATAAGCGATAAGGATATGAAAGAGCTTGAAAGAATCCTTGTAAATGCCGCAGAGAAAAATAGCGGATATAAAACTTTGAAAATTATTGATGGTGCAGAAAACGGAAATCTTATCCTTGTTGGAACTGAAACCAACTTCGTATATACTCTTGATACAAATGGTATTGAAATTATGGTAGATGGTAAAAAGACAGAACTCAAGGATTTGGAAGATGGTATGCCGATAGATGTTTATTATGAGGGCGACTTTGATAATGTTCCTCAAAAGCATGACCAACCTGTTGACATTACATCCTTCTGCAAATCCATCAACGGTCATTCTATCGGAACGGAAAGAAACCCCGGCGGCTCGCTTTATGATTTAAGTGGATTGTACTTAAAAGTTCTTGAAGATTTATGGGAAGTAGATGCAGGTCTTAACGGCGACATTAAATATATCAGCATTGATTTGAGCAAAGCTCCCGGCGAACTGACAGAGGGTGAAAAATCAGCAATCAGTTATATCTTTGCAAAAGCACATGATACACAGTGCTTACAGCTTACCTTTGATGAATTAAGAGAACAGGGCTATATTGAAAAAGATGAGCTTTATTGGGAAGACGGACTGTTGTTTTCGATTACGGATGATATGAATGCTGAAGAACAGTATAACGGGCTTCGAGTAATAAAATTTGATGCACAGAAATGGCGCAGCGGAACAGGTGCATACTTCTTCAACGATTGCTCTGCATCCTGGTCGCAAATGGGAACATGGTCAGATTATAATGTCGGCGGACACGCTATCTCATAAGGAGGTGCTTTTGATGAAGAAAATCATTGCGATAATACTTACAACCGCCACATTGATTACCATATCGGCGGTAGTGTATGCAAAAGATTTAGAATTCCATGACGGCGTTTACAGAGGCGAAAAATGGGAATTCGATTTTGGAAAACCGAAGAATAATAACATAATAATTCTTCCGCAGGACAGACCGGAACCAAAAGCACACGGAAACGGTTATGTAGGTCGTGTGGAAATACCTGAAAAGGAATATGAAATAATCCTGCTCGGCAAATAGGAGGTACACAAAATGAAAAAATTATTGTCAATTATTTTATCAATTACAATGCTCCTTTCAATGGGAACAGTAGCTTTCGCAGACGGTATTGACGGACCGATGCAGAAAGCAAAGCTCACAGTTGGTATAAATGCCGAGTTTCCACCATTTGAATACTACGAGGGCGAAGAAATCAAAGGCTTTGACATTGACTTGATGAATTATATCGGCGAAAGAATAGGTTTTGATATAGAATTCGTTAATATGTCTTTTGACAAGCTTATTCCGGCAGTTGTAAATGGTGAGGTTAATTGTGCTATATCTGCTATTACAATTACAAAAGAAAGAGAAAGTGTTATAGATTTTTCAAACCCATACCTTATTGCAAATGTAACTTATAAAGACGGTGAAGATTGGGCAAAGTCAAAAGAAAAGTATGCTATTGTTTTTCCAAACATGGATAAAACATCTATAAAATCATCTGTCACCCCTGAAGAATTTGTTTATTCACAAATAAATATTGCAATCGAGGAATTAAGAGATAATCATACAATCGAAAAGTTAGTTGAGAAATATAACCTTAACAAACCTTTTGATGATGAAGCTGATGCTGATTATAGTTATGTAATTCCAACAACAACTGTTGATGATGTTGATGCAGAACCAACAGACGAAGTTGATTGGACAGAAGCTACAACTATTCCTGCTCCGAGTGAATGGGCAACAAAAGATATTGATTTTGCTTATGCAGTAGGAATTACTGATGCTAACAAAGATTATCTTTACAAAGAAAACATTACCCGTGAGGAATTTTGCGAACTGATTTATAATCTTATTGTTTTAACGAGTGATGAAATCACCGCACCTATAACGGATAGCTTCACAGATACAAAAAATGATAAAATCCTTATGCTGAACGGCTTGGGAATTATCAATGGGAAATCAGCAACAGAATTTGCTCCTAACGATTATCTCACCCGTGAAGAAGCTGCAACAATTATCGTGCGTATGGTAAACAAAGTATTCCCGATGGCAGCAACAGAAATGTGGTTTGAGTATGACGATATAAACGAAGTTTCTGAATGGGCATCTGATTCTATTCAGACAATCAGCAATTTAGGATTTATGAACGGTGTCGGCAATAACAGATTTGCTCCGAAGGACACTTACACAACAGAACAAGCAATCGTAACTCTTGTCAGAGTTCTTGAAAGTGCAGGA
>JAZSHP010000162.1:0-20336 GCA_045533355.1 Candidatus Fimenecus sp. | reverse complement strand
ATTTGCCGGTATTGCACATGAAGCAGGAAAAGCTTACATTATTGCTGTCAATAAGTGGGATGCTTATGAAAAGGACGGCAAAACAATGGATATATACAGAAAAAAATTGATGAATGACTTTTCTTTTATGTCCTATGCCCCCATTATTTTTATTTCAGCAAAGACAGGGCAGAGACTCGAACGTTTGTATGAGCTTATAAAGTATGTTGATGATCAGAATGCTGTCAGAATTCCGACGGGTAGACTCAATCAGGTGCTTGCTGATGCTGAGGCAAGAGTGCAGCCGCCTACTGATAAGGGCAAGCGTTTGAGAATTTATTATATGACTCAAGCATCCACAAGACCGCCTACGTTTGTTGCTTTTGTGAACAGTAAAGAGTTGTTCCATTACAGTTATCAAAGATATATCGATAACCAGATTCGTGAAGTTTTCGGACTTGAAGGCACACCAACCCGATTTGTTATCCGCGAACGCGACAAAAACAACAAAAAATAATTCGCAATTCATAATGCATAATTCATAATTAGGCTCCCTCTGATGAGGGAGCTGTCTTTTTCATAGAAAAAGACTGAGGGAGAGATAGATTATAGATAACTTAAAATAATTGAATCGCCCCTACAACAAAACCCAATTGGTTTTATTATATAATCGCGTCGCAGACCCACAATTCTGCATTCTGAATTCTGCACTCTGCATTTATCTCGATAAATTTCAATTTATTTGTTTAATTATATTAAACTATTAAAAATAACTTAAATCAATTTATTAACAAACCGAAAAATATATGCAAAAGGGGCTTTTTAAGTCCCTTTTTCTTGCTATTTTGTGGATGCTGTGATATATTTGATGTGTGATATTAAGTGAAAAGGGTGTAGATTATGAACCAATTTTGCGATAAATGTGGTAGTGTGATTGATAACGAAACAGGGGCTTGTCCTAATTGCGCTGAGGAAACAACACGTTGTATAGAGCCTATGGATGCTGACCAGCTTCCTTCAGAGTTTTTCGAGCCACAGTCTGAAAAAACAAAGATTGAAAAGAAAAAAATCCTTGGTATTGTGGCGGTGGTGGTTGCTTTTGCTATTTTAATAGGGATTTTTGGCATTGCCGGAAACAAAAAAAGAGGTAATCCTCTTCCTGACTCTTACGATGAAATTGTTGAAGCATATAAGCTTGCAATATCTGGTGAAGATGACACAAAAGAAAAAACATTGAGCAGTGTTTTGTTAAGCAAAGTTAAAGAGGACGAAAATTACGAAATCTGTTATTCTCTTACTGACATAAACGGTGACGAAAAAGATGAACTCATCATCGGCGGTCGTTTGGCAGATGATGAAGATGCTAAAACCTATGATGTTTATACAATGGACGATGAGGAAAAAGCAGTACAGCTTTTTGATGTGAATAATTTCAGCGAAGAAACAGAAATCAGGCTTTATAACGAGGCTATCAAGGTTTCCGAAGTAAAAGAGAATTACTCACATATCGAATATCTCAAATTGCCTGAAAACCAGTGGGAGGTTAAAAAGGTTGAAGAATATCTTTATGAAGATGGAAAATATTTTGAGATAACTGATAACGAGAAGAAGGAAATCACTAAAGAAATCTTTGAATCTGCTGATAA
Organism: Candidatus Fimenecus sp.; assembly: GCA_045533355.1. GTDB lineage: Bacteria > Bacillota > Clostridia > Oscillospirales > Acutalibacteraceae > Fimenecus. Next base: position 18,711 of record JAZSHP010000162.1, on the reverse strand, counting down.
AAAATACGAAAATAGTGAAATCGACCTTGAATGGGTGAAAATAACCATCGAAAAAGACCATAAGGAAAAGGAAACAACAGAAAGCGAAACAACGGAGCCAGAATTAACCGAGTTGACTGACGACTATCTTAAGTCTTTTGAGAAGATGATGAATGAAATGTTTTTTTCTCTTTACGGCTTTGAGGGCAATGATAATCAGATAGATACGATTATAAATAACTTTATTTGTTCGGCATTTTGGGCTTTTCCTGAAGGGACGATGTTTGATTATTATTTCCCTGGTGATTATAAAGAGGTCGGAACAGAACCTACATTTGATGAATCAGGTGTGATAGTTGATTATGAGTTTGAAGCTGATAAAGTATTATTTATTCTTAACGATGTGTTTGGGCTTGATGTAACTAATAAATACACCAGAAAGGACTTCTATTTTCAAGGTGATAAATTCTACTATACGGCTTATTCCTATGGGAAGGGTCCGGAGGTTGTTGAATATAAAATCGCTGGGTACGAACGGACCTCTGATGGATATTTCAAAATAAAGACTCAATACATATTTACTGATTATCGTGATAATGATAAGGTTACAACATCAAATGGGTGGTACTTTGTCGCTAAACCGGCTAAACATAATGAATATGGTGACTATTGGAAAATTCGTGAGTTTGGTATGGATACACAATGTATTTGGACTAATAATGAAAATTCAAAAAATGGAGATGATTGGGAGTCTAAGCTGAAGGACACAGTGTATGAAGTAGAAAAAAACAAAGAAAGCTCGGATGTGGATTGTCGTTATTATCTTGTTGATATTGATAACAATGGCATACCTGAAATGCTTTGTGATTATCAGGTTTCTGCATATGGAAAAGATTTTTTCTATATAGTTGATGGAAATGTGAATGTAAAGTCTTTTCCGGGTGGCGTTTTTTACTACATTCCTAACAGTAAAAAGATTTTAATTAGTAGTGGAAGAATGGGTTATTATTATGACGAAATTTATAAGCTGGATAATGGAAAATTAAGTGAAGTTTCTTCAGGTAATTCAATAGAAGAACCTTACGAAGGATATGGTAGTGAATTTTTCTGGGAGGATGTTAAAATGTCGAAAAATGATTACGATAAAAAGTTGAATTATTATTTTGATACGAATAAACAAATATCAGAATACGATATGACATCTTTCGACAAAAAGACAATTTTGAATGCGATTGATAATTATTAAGATTAATTTGTAGGCAAAGAATTGTAAAAACTATTTATTAATAAACTGAAAATTATATGTAAAAGGGGCTTTTTTAAGTCCCTTTTTTCTTGCCATTTATAATGTAATGTGTTATAATTAATCGATTATACAATGAGGTAGTATGCTATGATAATTTTAGGTATCGACCCGGGCTATGCAATAGTGGGTTGGGGCGTTATTGATTATACGGCAAATCGTTTTCAGGTTATCGCTTATGGTGCTGTTACAACTGAGGCAAAAACACCATTTAATGAGCGTCTTGAAACGGTTTATGACGGAATACAGGACATAATATATAAATATAAACCTGACGCTATGGCAATCGAAAAATTGTTCTATAACACTAACGCAAAAACAGTTATCGATGTTGCTCAGGCAAGGGGAGTTATCAATCTTGCAGCACAGAAAAATAACCTGCCGATTTTTGAGTACACACCTTTACAGGTAAAACAGAGTGTGGTGGGTTATGGTCGTGCAGAAAAGAAACAGGTTCAGGAAATGACACGAGTTATTTTAAAGCTTGAAAAAATCCCAAAGCCTGACGATACTGCCGATGCCCTTGCAATGGCTATCTGTCACGCTCATGCAAGCGGCTCACTTATGGGAAGATTAAGAAATATAAAATAAGGATTTTTATTATGATTTATTCAGTAACAGGAAATGTAGTTGACTTTGATGCTAATACTGTCTGCGTTGATGTGAATGGTGTTGCATTCCGTTGTATGACTACTATTACAACTTCACAAAAATGTGCATCAATGGGAATGAAGGTCACTCTTTACACATATCTCAATGTCAGAGAAGATGCAATGGAGCTTTTCGGTTTTTACGATAAAACTGAAATGGATTGCTTCAAAATGCTCATAACAGTCAACGGTGTAGGTCCGAAAATGGGACTTGCGATTCTTTCGGAATTAACTCCCGATAAAATTGCACTCAGTATTGCGGCAGGTGACCACAAGGCACTCACAAAAGCAAACGGTGTGGGTCCTAAGCTTGCACAGAGAATCTGTATGGAGCTTAAAGACAAAGTAGGTAAAACAATGGGGAATGTTGATTCTTCAATCGACCTTACCGCGGTCAGCTCAACTCTTTCAAATTCAAATACAGCAGAGGCTGTTGCAGCCCTTGAAATGCTCGGTTATTCACAGAGTGATGCAAGTGTTGCAGTGAGCAAAATTGACCCATCACTTTCAGTTGAAGATATAATCAAACAAGCACTTAAAATGCTTTCATTAGGATAAGGAGGAATTAAAATGGATTTCGAAAACGAAAACAGAATAATGACTCCCGGTTTTACAGAAACTGACCACGATATTGAAATTTCGTTAAGACCAAAAACTTTAACTGAATATATCGGTCAGGAAAAAGCAAAAGAAAACCTGAAAATATATATTGAAGCAGCCAAAAGCAGAGGTGACACTCTTGACCATGTTTTACTTTATGGCCCTCCGGGACTTGGTAAAACAACGCTTGCAGGAATTATCGCAAACGAAATGGGTGTACAAATTCGTGTAACATCAGGCCCTGCAATCGAAAAACCGGGTGACCTTGCTGCACTTCTTACAAACCTTAATGACGGTGATGTGCTTTTCATTGACGAAATTCATCGTCTTTCTCGTGCGGTTGAAGAAGTTCTTTATCCCGCTATGGAAGATAATGCACTTGACATCATCATCGGTAAAGGCCCTTCAGCTCGTTCAATTCGTCTTGACTTACCAAGATTTACTCTTGTGGGTGCTACAACCCGTGCAGGTCAGCTTACAGCACCTCTCCGTGACCGTTTTGGTGTAATTTTAAGACTTGAACTTTACACTCCTGAAGAATTGTCACAGATTGTAAAGCGTAGTGCAGGAATTCTTGACATATATGCTGAAGATGGCGGAGCTCTGGAGATTGCTTCCCGTTCACGCGGTACACCTCGTATTGCAAACAGACTGTTGAAAAGAGCAAGAGACTTTGCTCAGGTTATGAGTAATGGTGTAATCAGTGAGGATAACGCAAAAATTGCTCTCGGCAGAATGGAAATTGACGAAATAGGTCTTGATAATATTGACAGACTTATGCTTACAACAATGATTCGTAACTTCAATGGTGGCCCTGTCGGTCTTGAAACAATTGCGGCTACAATCGGTGAAGAAGCAGTTACAATTGAGGACGTTTATGAGCCATATCTGATGCAGATTGGTTTCCTGGCAAAAACACCTCGTGGCAGAGTGGTAACTCCACTTGCTTATGAACATTTAGGATTTAAGGTATCGGACACAAATAATAAAGCAAATTCTCAAACTTCATTATTTTAAGGAGAAATCATAATGGGTAGACTTTTCGGCACAGATGGTGCAAGAGGCGTTGCAAATACTGAACTTACTTGTGAATTATCAATGCAGATAGGCAGAGCAGCCGCAATGGTGCTCAGTGAAAATTTAAATGGCAAAAGACCAAAGGTGCTTATCGGTATGGACACACGAGCATCATCACAGATGCTTGAAAGCGCAATTTCAGCGGGTCTTTGCTCAGTTGGTGCAGATGTAGTTCTTTTAGGTGTTGTGCCGACTCCTGCAGTAGCATTTTTAGTTCGTGAATACGGTTGCGATGCAGGTGTTATGATTTCTGCATCACACAACCCTTGTGAATACAATGGAATTAAGATTTTTCAGTCAAATGGTTACAAATTACCTGATGCACTTGAAGAAAAAATTGAAGAAATCATTCTTGATAATGTAACTGAAATTCCAACACCTATCGGTGGTGAGGTCGGAAGAATATCCAGAGAAGAAAATGCTGCTGCAGATTATATTGAACATCTTCTTTCAGCAACAAATATGAGTTTCAAGGGATATAAAATCGCTCTTGACTGTGCAAACGGTTCATCAAGTGTTTCTGCAGAGGAAGTTTTTACTCGTCTTGGTGCCGAGGTTGTTGTAATCAGTTCAAAGCCTGATGGCGTGAACATAAATGCGAATTGTGGCTCAACTCATCTTGAAAATCTTCAGAAATGTGTTGTTCAGAATAACTGTGATATGGGATTTGCCTTTGACGGTGATGCTGACAGAATGTTGGCAATTGACCATACAGGCGCAGTTGTTGATGGTGATAAATGTATTGCAATTTGCGCAAAGCAGATGAAACAGCTCGGTAAGCTTAAAAAGGACACTGCGGTTGTCACAGTGATGAGTAATATGGGATTTTTCAAATTCTGTGAGGAAAACGGAATTAAATGTGAAAAAACCAAGGTTGGTGACCGTTATGTGCTTGAAAATATGAGTGCTAACGGATATAGCATCGGTGGTGAGCAATCAGGCCATATTATATTCTTACAATATGCAACAACAGGTGACGGACAGCTGTCTGCAATTCAGCTTTTATCAGTTGTAAAAGATACGGGCAAAACACTCAAGGAGCTTGCCGACGAAATGGAAATTTATCCTCAGGTTCTTATAAATGTTCGTGTTTCAAACTTTGGTAAAGCACAATTCCCTAAGGATAAAGAAGTGCAGAATGCTATAAAGCAGGTTGAAGAAAAATTAGGAAATGACGGAAGAATACTTGTTCGTCTGTCAGGTACAGAACCTCTTGTGCGTGTAATGCTTGAGGGTAAAGATTTAGATAAGATTAACGAATTGGGCGAAAGTGTTGCTCAGGTTATAAGAGAAAGGTTAGTATAAAATGCGAGTTGCCGATAATTGGAAAGATTATGAACTTATTGACTGCTCTTGTGGTGAACGTCTTGAGCGCTGGGGAAATGTGACTTTAATCCGTCCTGACCCTCAGGTAATCTGGAAAACAGAAAAGAAAAATCCATTGTGGAAAAAGGCTGATGCTGTTTACCATCGTTCGCAGACAGGTGGTGGTCAGTGGGAAATCAGAAATAAAATCCCTGATTTCTGGACTATCGGCTATCGTGATCTGACTTTTAATATAAAAACAATGGGCTTTAAGCATACCGGACTTTTCCCTGAACAGGCTGTAAACTGGGATTTGACTGCAGAAATTATTAAAAATGCAGGTCGTGAAGTAAAAGTCCTTAACCTTTTTGCGTATACAGGTGGTGCTACTGTTTCGGCACTTAAAGCAGGTGCTTCTGTTTGCCATGTTGATGCATCAAAGGGTATGACTCTCTGGGCAAAGGAAAATGCAGCCTCATCAGATGTTGCTGATAAACAGGTTCGTTGGATTGTTGATGACTGTATTAAATTTGTTCAGCGTGAAATCCGTCGCGGAAATAAGTACGACATTATCATTATGGACCCGCCATCTTATGGCAGAGGTCCCGGTGGTGAAGTGTGGAAGCTCGAGAATGAGGTTTATGGCTTCGTTGAACTTTGCAGTCAGGTTTTATCGGATGACCCACTTATGGTGCTTATAAATTCATATACAACAGGACTTTCACCATCAGTTATGGAATACATACTTGGTGCAGTTGTGAAGAAGCGTTTTGGCGGCAAGGTAACAGGTAGTGAAATCGGACTTCGTGCCACTGAAAACGGACTTATATTGCCTTGCGGTGCAAGTGCTATCTGGAGCAAAGAATAATGTCAATTATTGAATTTAAAAATGTAACATTCCGATATGAAAGTGATGATGAAGGCGTTGTTTTAGCTCCTGCAGTCAAAGATTTTTCACTTACAATCAATGAGGGTGACTTTATGGCCGTGCTTGGTCATAACGGTTCGGGAAAAAGCACTCTTGCAAAACTTGCAAACGGTCTTCTTGTTCCTGAAAAAGGTGAAATTCTCGTTGACGGAATGGATACAAAAAATGAAGATTATGATATAAAAATCAAACAGACGGTTGGTGTTGTTTTTCAGAACCCTGATAATCAGATTGTCGCAACTATAGTTGAAGAAGATGTTGCTTTCGGTCCTGAAAACTTAGGTGTTGAGCCTTCTGAAATTCGCAGAAGAGTTGATGAATCACTTAAAATCGTCGGTATGTATAAATACAAAAATCACGAACCTCATAAGCTTTCAGGTGGTCAGAAACAGCGTGTTGCGATAGCGGGTATTATTGCTATGGAGCCTCGTTGCATTATTCTTGATGAGCCTACTGCAATGCTTGACCCAGAGGGCAGACGTGATGTTATGAAGGCAATTAAACGACTTAATCGTGAACTCGGTATCACAGTTGTTTTTATTACTCATTATATGGAAGAGGCTTGTGAAGCAGATAGAATTGTGGTAATGGACGACAGCAGACTTATTATGGATGGTACACCAAAAGAGATTTTTGCCGATACTGAAAAAATCCGCAGTATCGGTCTTGATGTACCGCAGACCTGCCTTCTTGCAAAAATGTTAAAAAAAGACGGAATTAATTTAAAAAATGATTTGTTGAGTATCGACGAATTGGTCGAAAATATAGATGATTTATTGAAAGGTCAGTAAAAAATGTCCCACCTTAAAACAGAAAATTTAACATTTACCTACGGTGAGGGCACACCTTTTAAAATCACCGCACTTGACAATGTAAATATTGATATTGAAAAAGGTGAATTTGTAGCCATTATCGGACATACAGGTTCCGGAAAAAGTACCCTTGTTCAGCATCTTAACGGACTTTTAAAGCCGACTAACGGAAAAATCTTCCTTGATGGTAAGAATATCCACGATTCCAAAAGTACCCTTTTTGATGCTCGTTTCAGAGTTGGTCTTTGCTTTCAGTATCCTGAATATCAGCTTTTTGAAGAAACAGTATATAAAGATATTGCTTTTGGTCCTACAAATATGGGACTTTCTAAAACTGAAATTGATGAGAGAGTAAGAAATGCAGCTAAATATGTTGGTATTCCTGATGAAATGCTTAGTAAATCTCCCTTTGACCTGTCAGGTGGCGAGAAGAGACGAGTAGCTATTGCAGGTGTAATCTCAATGGAGCCTGAAATTCTCATTCTTGACGAGCCTACAAGCGGACTTGACCCGATGGGCAGAGAAAATATTCTTGGTTTAATAAAGAACTATCGTGAACAGACAGGCAAAACAGTTATAATCGTTTCCCACAGTATGGATGATGTTGCAAGATTTGCAACAAAAGTCATTGTAATGAACAGCTCAAGGGTTGAAATGACAGGTACTGTTGATGAGGTATTTGAAAGAGCCTCACGACTTCGTGAAATCGGACTTTCAGTACCGCAGATTACGGAAGTTTTTATAAAGCTTCGCGAAAAAGGCTATAATGTGAGCGAAAAGGTTTACACAGTTGAGCAGGGCTACTCTGAACTCAAAAAGCTTTTTGAGGGGAGTGTGACCTATGATTAAAGATATTACAATCGGTCAGTATTTTCCTTTCAATTCGGTAATTCATCGTCTTGACCCTCGGACAAAGCTTTTATTCACCGTTGTTTTTATAATAATGGTGTTTGTATCAAATAATTTTATTTCACTTTTCTTTAATCTTTTACTGTCAGCGGTTGTAATCGGATTATCAAAGATTCCCGTTAAAACAGTTATAAAGGGATTAAAACCAATTTTACTGGTTGTGATTATCACATCAGTTTTACAGATTGCTTATGTAAAAACAGGTATTGTACTTATTGATGTGTGGAGAATAAAAATATCAAGTGGTGGTCTTTTAACAGCATTGTTTATGGCAATACGTATAACACTTTTAATTGTTATGAGTACAATGCTCACATACACAACATCTCCCACATCACTTACAAACGGTCTTGATAAAACATTTGCACCACTCAAGAAAATCGGAATTGATTTTCATACGGTGACAATGATAATGACTATTGCACTCCGTTTTATTCCTACTCTTATTGAAGAGGTTGATAAGATTATGAGTGCGCAGAAAAGCCGAGGAGCAAGCTTTGACCAAGGCAATATTATGAAAAGAGCAAAAGCACTTATTCCATTGTTTATCCCGTTGTTGTTCAATTCAATAAGACGAGCTTATGAGTTGGCAAATGCAATGACTTGTCGTTGCTATAACGGTGGTATCGGTAAAACTACAATGAAGGCACTTAGATTCTCAAAGCGTGATTATTTCTCGCTTTTTGTAATGGCGATTTTAATCGCGGGTGTTGTGGTGCTTAATATTTTCTGTGGTGAATATAATGCGGAATTTACTTTTAACCTTGCGATATAACGGTACTGCATTTCATGGATGGCAGCTTCAACCTAATGCAGTAACTGTTCAAGAGGAATTATGCAACGCTTTTAGGAAAATAAGCGGAAATGATGAAAATATAATAGGCTGTAGCCGTACTGATGCGGGTGTTCATGCAAATATGTTCTGTTGTAATGTAAGAACAGAATGTAAGGTATCGGCTGAAAAAATTCCTGATGCTTTGAATTTCTATCTTCCTCCCGGAATTTCAGTTTACGGATGTGAAGAAGTGGATTTTGATTTTCATGCAAGATATGATTGTAAGGGTAAGGAATATGTCTATTTGATATATAACGGTAAATACAGAAATCCTTTTTATGAAAACAAAGCATTGTTTTATCCGTTTCCATTGGATGCCGAAATGCTTGATAGTGAAGCAAAAGCCTTTGTTGGAACTCACGATTTTTCAGCGTTTTGCAGTGCAGGGACAGAGGTTCAGGACAAAGTCCGTGAAATCTATGATTGCACAGTTTCACGAAATGGTGATTTAATTGAAATTCATGTCAGTGGTAACGGCTTCCTTTACAACATGGTTCGAATTATCGTTGGAACGCTACTTGATATTCAACGAGGAAAAATAGAGAGGGGAAGTATCCCTGAAATTATAGAGAGCCTTGACCGTGAAAAAGCAGGTGTTACTGTTGACGGTTGCGGATTGTATCTGAATCAGGTATATTACGATGTAAATATATAATGTGTGGTGATTTAAATGGAAGACAAGAAGAAAAGACTTGTTAAAAAGCCAAATACACGAAAAAAGAAAAGAGTAAGTATTAATAAAAAGGCACTTAAAGAAGTAACAGTAAGTAAAAAGAATGCTAAGGTAATGAAGCTTTTAGCTGTAATATTTATTATACTTTTGCTTATTATTCTTGCTGCGGCACAATTTGGCGGAGTGACTTTTTCAACAATAAGTGATAGTGTTCGTACTGCAATAGCAGGTATTGGTACAGGCGAAGGATATCCATATAGAATGAATGGTGTTGAAATATGGGATGCAGATGTTACAAGCTCTGACCTTGTTCTTGTTTATGATGATACGGTGAAGGTGCTTGATTCTACTGCAAAAGAATTATCGAATTCACCACATACTTATGACCATCCCGTGCTAAGCAGTAATAGTGGCAGAGCACTTATTTATGATGTGGGTGCAAAAACATTCAGAGTTCAGGCAAAAACAAGAGTTCTTTATGAAAAAGAAATTCCATATATGATTCTCACAGGTGCCATGGGTAAGGATGGTACTGTTGCAATCGGCTCAAGGGCAAAGGACGCACAGAGTATGTTGACCATATACAATGGTAAGGCAGAAGAATTGTTTGTTTGGAAGTGCGCAAAGGAAAATATTATTTCCTGTGATGTTTCTGATAATGGAAAGCAGTTTGCCGCAACTGTGCTTGGTGTGAATAATGGTTCTGTTTATTCAAAGGTGTATATTTTTAATAAACAGAGTGCTGAGCCCATAGCAACCTTTGAATATCCTGACAGTGCTGTGTCGTCTGTTCAGTTCTTATCAAACGAAACGCTTTTTGTATTCGGTAATAATGTATGTGAGGTTGTGAAAGGAACGGAAGTCAAGGAAAAAATAGATGTTTCCGTCAATACTCCTTACAAGCTGTATATTTCAGATAACAACACTGCAGTTCTTGTTCTTTCGAAGTATTCAAGTACAACCCAGAAAATAATCAAGGTTTACGATAAATCCGGTTCAGAGCTTTTCACTCAGGAAATTAATGGTATGGTCAAATCTGTGTCAACAGACGGAAAATACATTGGTGTTTTGACTGATGAGAAGGTGTGGATGTACAACAGAAAAGGCAAACAATGCGGTATGGCAAATGTAAATACTGATGCAGAAAAGGTTATGGTGTCAGGAAGAAATACATATGTATATTCCGTGGATAAGATTGAAAAATTCTCATCTGTAACTGATAATGAGGATAAATAAGAGGTGAGTAAATGAGCATTATTTTAGATGTAATTTTATTGGCTGTTCTTGCCGCGTTTATATTTACAGCTGCAAAAAAAGGCTTTATGTCCACCTTGCTTGAGCTTCTTGCCGTTATTATTGCATTGGTGTTGGCATATCAGCTCAGTCCCGTGGTGGCTCAGGCAACATACGACGGAATTGTTGAAAAGAAAATAATTGAAGAGGTTGAAACAAAGATTGACGAAACTGTTGATATATCAGCAACTGCCCAGCAGACTAAGGTGATTGTTGAAGCAATTCCTGAGTTTATGGTAAAATATGCAGCATCAGTTGGTGTTGATACGGATGAAATAAAGTCAAAAATTTCAGAAGAAAAGATTACTTCGGAAAATCTTGCAACTGATTTGACCAGAAGAATTGCACAACCGATTGTTGTCGGTGCATTGTCGATTGTATTCTTTTTCATACTATCAACGGCGTTGCTCTTTGCATTGAGATGGTTGGCACAATTACTTACAAAGTTATTTAAAATTCCGCTTGTGAAAAATGTAAATCAGATTTTAGGTGGAGTGTTAGGTGCTTGTAAAGGAATAATGGTAATCATTTTTATCAGTACAATGCTTGAATTGATTTTTTCAGGCGGAGACGGTGTTGTTGCCAAAGCGGTTGACGATTCTTTTGTTGTAGGATTATTGGATAATATAAATCCATTTGTAAAATCATTAAAGGAAATCTTTTAAAGGAGTAAAATATTATGAGTGAAGAAAAGAAAACACTGAAAGAAAATTTAGGAGAAATATTCAAAGGCTCATTGACAATACCAAATCTCATTTCTGTAATCAGAATTATGTTGATTCCGGTAATTGCAGTGCTTTACTATGAGGGATATATCTGGTGGACAGTATTTGTAATCTTTATTTCAGGTTTATCCGATGCAGTTGACGGTAAAATTGCACGAAAATTCAATCAGGTTTCAAATCTTGGAAAGCTTCTCGACCCTGTTGCAGATAAACTTACAATTTTTGCTCTCGCAATCGTGTTATTCCTTAAATTCAAGGAATCAGATAGTGAATCAATGCAGGCATTTGCCTGGGTATTTTTACTCTTCATTATAAAAGATGTTATAATGATTTTGGGTGCCGGTATTCTGATTGCACTTGGCACTCGTCCTGTTGCAGCAGAAATCTGGGGCAAACTTGCAACTTTTGTATTCTACGCAGTGATGGTCGTGATTATCGGCTTCGGTCCTGAAATCGGCGCAATCAGTATGTATTATCCACAGTACACAATTCCTGAAACACTGATGTTTGTGCTTGTTGTAATAGCAGTTATATTGACATTTGTAGCATTTTTCAGCTATTTGCCAAATGCAATTAAACAAATTATTGAGAATTCAAAGAAAAAGAAATAAAGTAGAGGATACACAATGAATAAAAATATGCTTTGCAGTAAATGCAAACAAAGACCTGCCGTCATTTTTATTACAAAGATGGAAGGTGACAAAACAACTAATGAGGGCTTGTGCATCAAATGTGCAATGGAAATGAATATCGGTCCCATTAAGCAGATGATGGATAATATGGGCATAACAGAAGACCAGCTTGACGATATGACTGAGCAGATGGAACAGATGATGGAGAGCATGGGTGACGATTTTGAACTTGGTGGTGCATCCACATTCCCGTTTATGCAGAATATGGGTATGATGCCTGTTGACTCGGTCGAAGAAACTCAAAAAGACAGTAATAACGACAAGAAAACTGACAAGAGAAATAAGAAAAAGCAAGGTACAAAAAATGATAAGAGAAAAATGCTTTCTCTTTATTGTACAGATTTGACTGAAAAGGCAAGAGAGGGTAAGCTTGACCGAATTATTGGCAGAGATACTGAAATTGCCCGTACAATTCAGATTTTGTGCAGAAGAACAAAGAATAATCCTTGCCTTATCGGTGAACCCGGCGTAGGTAAAACAGCAATTGCAGAAGGACTTGCTCAGAGAATTGCGGAGGGTAATGTTCCTGCAAAGCTTGTTGATAAAGAAATTCATCTTCTTGACCTTACTGCACTTGTAGCAGGTACTCAATTCCGTGGACAGTTTGAAAGCAGAATCAAGGGACTTGTTGAAGAAGTAAAGAGCGAGGGTAATATCATTCTCTTTATCGATGAAGTGCATAATCTTGTGGGTACCGGTGATGCGGAAGGCTCAATGAACGCTGCTAATATCTTGAAGCCTGCTCTTTCTCGTGGTGCAATTCAGGTGATTGGTGCAACAACATTTAATGAATATCGTAAGCATATTGAAAAGGATGCTGCTCTTGAGCGTCGTTTCCAACCGGTTAAGGTTGAGGAACCATCTATTGAAGATACGTTCAAAATGCTTGTTGGCATTAAAGGCTATTACGAGCTTTTCCATAGAGTTCAGATTAGTGATAATCTTGTTTATAAAGCAGTAACTCTTTCTGAAAGATATATTACTGACAGATTTTTACCTGATAAGGCTATTGACTTGCTCGATGAAGCTTGTACCTGTGCAAATCTTCGTAACAAAGCTATCAGTGAGAATGAAATCAATGAAACGAAGATAGAAGCTCTCAAAAAAGAACTTGAAGAGTTGGAAGAAAAAATTGCAAATCCTGAAAAGGACGAAGACCTTAATCCTGTATATGAAGATTTATACAGAACAAAGGGTGAACTTGCTGTTTGTGAAGGCAAAGCAGCAGAATTGAAAGAAAAAGCATTGGATAACAATGTTATTGAGGAAGACCTTGCAAAGGTAATTAATCTTTGGACAGGAATCCCTGCAACAAAGGTTGTTGAAGGTGATGTTAACAGACTTCGTGGTCTTGAAGACCGACTTATGGAAAAGGTAATCGGTCAGGACGAGGCTGTAAAGCTTGTTGCAAATGCAATTAAACGTAGCCGTATTCAGTTGACACTCCAGAAACGTCCGGCATCATTTATTTTCGTAGGACCTACCGGTGTTGGTAAAACTGAGCTTGTAAAACAGCTTTCAATGGAACTTTTCGATACTCCTGAAACACTCATTCGTCTTGATATGAGCGAGTTTATGGAGAAACATTCAGTTTCCCGTCTTATCGGTTCACCTCCGGGATATGTTGGTTATGATGAGGCAGGTCAGCTTACTGAAAAGGTGAGAAGAAAGCCTTATTCAATCGTTCTTTTTGACGAAATTGAAAAAGCACATCCTGATGTTATGAATATTCTTCTTCAGATTCTTGACGAAGGCAAGACAAATGATGCTCACGGAAGAACAGTAAGCTTTGCAAATACTGTAATCATTATGACATCAAATGCTGGTAGTCAGAAAGCAGAAACGTCCTTGGGATTCGGTAAGAGCGCAAAGGATATTTCAAAGGAGAAGGTGTTGAAAGCACTCAATGAATTCTTAAGACCTGAATTTATCGGACGAGTTGATGAGATTGTTGTGTTTGACCCACTCGGAGAAGAAGATTATAAGAAGATTGCAGTCCTTATGATGGACGAAATGAAAACAGTGCTTAAGGATAAGGGTATTGAATTCATTTATGATGAAAATACACCATCTGCAATTGTTTCAAAGATGGATGGTAATGTTCGAGGCGCTCGTGACCTTCGTAATGTTATCAGAAGAAATATCGAAGACAAGGTTTCTACTCTTATGATTGATAATATGGGAACAGTTATGAGTAAAATTCTTGTAACATCAACTGATAATAACATCCAAGTAACATTTGAATAACAAATAGTAAAATCAAAATCCGTACAAAAATGGAGTACTCCAATTTGTACGGATTTTATATTTTGTTTCTCCCCTATAAGTTATAACTTATAATAAATTCTATATAAAAACTCGTGCAATTTCTGAATACATATAGTATAATAAATTGATTAGCGTATTTTCATATAAAAGGATGCGAAAATTATGAAAACTTATGGTACATATTTTCAGAATGATAAAGACTTGCCAATTAAATATGGTGAAATCAATTTGATAAATCCGGAAAGGCAAAGACTTCGTGGGGAGCCATTGTATAAAGGAATTGAAGCCTGGCCTGTATTTCAGGGATTTTGTGGTACAGACTTTGAGCTTATGAAAATGGGTCGAGATAATAACCTTTCTCACAAATTTCCTGAGGGTGAAAATCGTCTTATAAACGGTCATGAGGGCGTTGTTTGGGTGCCTTCAGAAAACAGATTTGCCATTGTTCTTATCCGTGGCGGAGATAGCTGGGACCCGACTCGTTATACAGAAGACGAAACATATTTTGAGTACGGTTGTGACAGAGCTGATGGTCTTTTCTGTGACAAAAACTATTTCAACCCTGATATGCTTCTTCACTTGCCAAAAGAGTATGAGGGATTAGATAAATTACCATTGTCAGTGGCTAAAAAGCTTTCATTTGCTGACCCTTATGCTTGTGCTATCTTTCAGCTTGAAAGAATGGAAGACATTGGTGAAGCACAGAATTTCCGAGTTGAAATGGCAAAGAACAAATGCTCCGAACAGGAAGCTCGAAAATTAGCAAAAGATAATATTTTCAATAAAGTTGTTGTTTTTGGCCTTGGTATGACAGGTCTCTTTATTGCAGACCAGATTAAGAGAAATCATCCTGATGCACAGATTCTTTTTGTTGGCAGAAGTGATGAAAACTGTAAGAAAGTTGTTTTCTCAAAGGAAGTTGCAGGTGCTGATTATCTTTGCACAGCGAGTCTTACTGAAGAAGAAACAGCAGAAAAGATTATGGAAAAAATCGGTGGCAGAGCAACAATGTTCGTGGGTACAAGCGGTACAAACATTGAGCACAGAATTGCATTCCAGCATAAAGTTCTTGGCTGTAACGGTGTTTACAACAGTTTCTCATTAGGACCTGTTGTTTCATATGATACAATGCCATTCGGTTTCGAAAATCACGTGATTTTTGCTTCAATCAATTTCCGCCAATCACATATGGAAAAGGCAATTGAGGTTCTTGTTGATTCTCGTTATGACGAAGTCGTTGAGCTTATCGATAAAGACGAATTTATAGCTGACCCATTAGATGCTTATGAAAACAAAATTTACTGTAAGGGTGCACCTTTAAAAACAGCAGTAATATGGAATAAAAAGTATATAGAAGAGGATAAGTAATATGAAAGCAATAGTAATTCCAAATCCAAATGAAATAGAAATCCGTGAAGTACCAATGCCTGAACTCCGCGAGGGTGAAGCACTTCTTAAGGTTAAATATGTAGGCATCTGTGGTGCTGATGTGGCATCATTTACAGGTAATCAACCTTTTACTACATATCCACGAATTCCCGGTCACGAGTTTTCAGCAGAAATCGTGACAATTCCGCCTAATGACAAGGGACTTAAAGCAGGGGATATTGTTACTTGTAATCCATATTTTAACTGTGGCACTTGCTACAGCTGTGAAAGAGGCTTTGTGAATTGTTGTACAGATAACCAGACAATGGGTGTACAGCGTGATGGTGCTTTCTGTGAATATATTTCAATGCCTGTTGAGAGAATTTATGACGGTAAAGGTCTTTCTGCACAGGAATTAGCACTTATTGAGCCATTCGCAATTTCACAACATGCAGTTTCTCGTGCAACTATTAAGGAAACTGACAATGTGCTTGTAATCGGTGCAGGCCCAATCGGTCTTTTTGCACTTTTAGCTGCAAAACAGAAGTGTAATAAAATCGTTGTTGCTGATATTCTCGATAATCGTCTCAGTCTTGCAACTGAATACGGTGCTGATGCTGTTGTTAATACAAAAACACAGTCACTTGAAGAGTTCACAAAGGAATTTACAAACGGTAACGGTTTTGATGTCTGCATTGAGGCTTGTGGTGCTCCTGAAACATTCTTAGGTTGTATCGACAGTGCTGCTTTTGCCGCAAATATCATTCTTATTGGTAACGGTAAGCGTGAAACAAACTTTCTTCACTCAATCATCCTTAAAAAGGAACTTAACATTCACGGTAGCCGTAATGCTCTCAAAGATGACTTTATCAATTTGATTGATATTGTTGCAGATAAAAAAGCAGACCCTATGAAAATGGTCAGCGGTGTTTATGATATGGAAAACGCTCTTGATGCATTTAAGGCTCTTGCGAATAACGATGGTACTCTTGCAAAACTTCTTATTAAAATAGGTGACTGATATGAAAGAAACAGTAATTCAATTTGGTGAGGGCAATTTCCTTCGTGGCTTTTTTGACTATTTTCTTCATAAGATGAATGAAAAAGGTCTTTATGACGGAAAAGCTGTTGTTGTTCAGCCAATCCCAGTGGGCAGAGTAGCTGACCTTAACGAGCAGGGCTGTAAATATAATCTCTATTTAAGAGGTATCAAAGACGGTGAAATTGTAAAAGAGCATACATTTGTTGAATCAATTTCAAGATGTATCGACCCATACAAAGATTTTGAAAATTATATGGCACTTGCCGACAATCCTGATTTCCGTTTCATCGTTTCAAACACAACTGAAGCAGGTATTGAATTTGTTGATACTTGCAACTTCGACGACAAACCGGCTTTGTCATTCCCGGGAAAACTCACTCAGCTTCTTTACAGAAGATATAAAAACGGTCTCAATGGTTTTATTATTCTTTCTTGTGAGCTTATTGATAATAATGGTTCAGAGCTTAAAAAATGTGTACTTAAATATGCGAAGCTTTGGAATCTTGAAGCAGAATTTGTTGCTTGGTTGGAAAATGAAAATCACTTTGTAAATACTCTCGTTGATAGAATTGTAACAGGTTATCCAAATGACGAAACAAAAGATGTTCATCCTGACGATAAATTCCTTGATACAGCAGAAATTTTCCACCTTTGGGTTATAGAAGGTGAATTTGAGGATGAATTCCCACTTAAAAAAGCAGGATTCAATGTTGTCTGGACAGATGATGCAAAGCCATATAAGAAAATCAAGGTTAGAATTCTTAACGGTGCTCATACTTCACTTGTTGCAGGTGCACTTCTTTCTGGCATTGAAACAGTTGGTGAAGCAATGGGAGATGAAGTTACATATGCATTTCTTAATAAATGCATGAAAGAAGAAATCCTTCCGACAATCGGAGAGAATGATGAGAGTATAGCATTTGCAAATGCTGTATTTGACCGTTTTAAAAATCCATTTATTCAGCATAAATGGCGTTCAATTGCACTCAATTCAGTAAGTAAATTCTCTGTTCGTGTTCTTCCGACACTTCTTGAATATAAAGAAAAGAACGGTAAAGCACCAAAAGGACTTACTCTTTCTTTGGCAAATCTAATTTATTTCTATAAAAATGATACTCCTGACGATGCAGAAAATGTTGTTGCTACAATGAAAAGTGACAGTATTGCTGATATACTCAAAAATGCTTCATTGTGGGCATCTGACCTTTCTGACCTTACAGAAATCGTAACGGAATATTACAACAAAATTGACACAATTGGTGCAAAGGAAACAATGAAATGGATACTGTCAGAATAAATGAAAAGGATAATGTCTGTGTAAATTTGGAAACAGGACATAAAATCGCAGTTTGTGATATCGAAAAAGGTGCAGACATTATAAAATATGGTTATCCAATCGGATATGCAACTGAAGACATAAAAGAGGGTGACTCTGTACATTCTCACAATATGAAAACAAAATTAGGAGATATTCTCTCTTATGAATATAATCCTGATTATACTGAACTCGAACCGATTGAGCCTTTCACGATTAATGCTTTCGTTCGTGAAAATGGTGATATAGGTATCAGAAACGATATTTGGATTGTTCCAACAGTTGGTTGTGTAAATAGTATTGCAAAACAGTTGAGTGAAAAAACAGGTGCAATCTGTTTTTCACATCCTTATGGTTGCAGTCAGTTGGGTGATGACAATAAAACAACTCAGTTAATTCTACGTGGACTTATTAACCATCCAAATGCAGGTGGTGTTCTTGTTTTAGGTCTTGGTTGTGAGAATAATAACATTCCTGAAATGCAAAAGGTAATGGGTACCTGGAACGAAAACAGAGTAAAATTTTTGTCAGTTCAGGATTGCGAAAATGAGCTTGAACAGGGTGTAGCACTCATTAATGAATTAAAGGAAATTGCTTCAAATGATAAGAGAGAAGAAGTACCTGTTTCAAAGCTTAAAATTGGTCTTAAATGTGGTGGTTCTGACGGATTTTCAGGTATTACTGCAAATGCTGTGTGTGGTATAGTAACTGATAAAATCTGTGCTATGGGCGGAACTGCTGTTCTTACCGAAGTTCCTGAAATGTTTGGTGCAGAAACTGTCCTTTTTGACAGATGTGTAAGTAAAGAGGTTTTTGATAAGGGCGTAAAGCTTATCAATGATTTTAAACAGTATTTCAAGGACCATGGTCAGCCTGTCTCTGAAAATCCATCACCGGGAAATAAAGAGGGTGGAATTACTACTCTTGAAGAAAAATC
>JAZSHP010000052.1:0-3806 GCA_045533355.1 Candidatus Fimenecus sp. | reverse complement strand
ACTGACTACCCCTCAGTCTGCTTCGCAGACAGCTCCCCTGACAAAGGGAGCCAAGTAGGGGACGATGCCCACATCGTCCCGTTCTAAAGTGTGCTATTGTCCGACTGCGGGACGATGTGGGCATCGTCCCCTACGATTCATATCCATTTTAATAATTAAGCTCCCCGACAAATTATAATTTGAAATACATACGAAAGGAGAAAATATGAAGGTTATTATTTCTTGTCTTAATTCAAAATATGTCCACGCCTCACTTTCTCCTTGGTGTCTTTTGGCAGGGGTGAAAGCCTTTGCAAAAAATGAATATGA
This sequence comes from Candidatus Fimenecus sp., assembly GCA_045533355.1. Lineage (GTDB taxonomy): Bacteria > Bacillota > Clostridia > Oscillospirales > Acutalibacteraceae > Fimenecus. Next base: position 3,497 of record JAZSHP010000052.1, on the reverse strand, counting down.
CATTTCAGTAATGGAAAGCACAATCAATGGTGATATTACGGATTTTGCTCAAAAAATCATAACTGAAAAGCCCCATGTGGTTGCATTTTCAACATATATCTGGAATGTGAAAAAAACCCTTGAAATCTGTAAAATAATCAAAGAAAATCATAATTGCATAATCGTTCTCGGTGGTCCTGAGGTGGCTTATCGACCAAAGGATGTTTTAGAAAAATACGATTTTATCGACTTTGTTCTGTCAGGTGAGGGTGAATGGACTTTTCCTGATTTTCTCGACAATATGAGTGGTGATTTGTCTCTTGTAAGTGGTCTTTCATACAGAAAAAGTGGTAAAATCATCACAATCCCTGAAAAAGTGTATTTCGACACTCCACCATCACCATTTAATGATGAGTTTTTCGAGAATTTAAGGGGCAGAATTTCATATATTGAAACAAGCAGGGGATGTCCTTATCGTTGTGCCTTCTGTCTTTCGGGCAGATGCTCACCACTTCGGCATTTTGATATTGAACAAGTGAAAAGGGATATAATAAAGCTTGCAAATTCAGGAACACAGACAGTGAAGTTTGTTGACAGAACATTCAATGCGAACAGCAAAAGAGCCAATGAAATTCTCCTTTTCATAAAAGAAAATTATGGTAAAGAAATTCCAGAAAATGTGTGTTTCCACTTTGAAATAGCAGGGGATATATTAAAGACAAGCACATTGGAAATTCTCTCCTCAATGCCTGTTGGTGCAGTTCAGCTTGAAATCGGTATGCAATCCTTTAACGAGGAAACATTAAAGGCAATAAACCGCAAAACTGACACGAAAAAGCTCATTGAAAACATTAAAAAGCTCATAAGCTTTAACAATATGCACATCCATATTGACCTTATTGCAGGGCTTACGGGTGAGGACCTTGAAAGCTTTAAAAAAAGTTTTAATACAGGCTATTCTCTCAAAGCGCATATGCTTCAGATGGGTTTTCTCAAGCTCCTTTATGGTGCTGATATGCGAGAAAAGAGCGAGAAATATCCTTGCACATTCTGTGATGAGCCACCTTATGAGGTTACTTGGACTCCCTGGTTATCAGGCGATGATATTAAGATGTTAAAAAACTGTGAGGATGCAGTTGACAGACTTTACAACAGCGGAAGATTTTTGTACACTTTGAATTATCTCATAGATGATGTTAGGATTTCAGCTTTTGATGTTTTTAATGATTTTGGAAATGCAGTGAATGGCAATAAAAAGACTCTTTCTGATTATGCCGAAAATCTGTATAATTTCTTCTGTGACAAATGTGATAAGGAGATTTTGCGAGAGAAAATTCTCTGCGATTTGTTATCATGTTCATCTTCTGTACAGATTCCTGAAATTTTTAAGAGAAAGGACCCTCTTTATAAAAAAATCAAAAAGCATTTTATTGAGAATGTTGATAAAAACATTAAAATTGCAATACTCTATAAATCAAATCAGGTTTTTGCAGTTAATCAGACAAAAGAAAAAAATCTTCATAACAGATATGAAGGCAGATTTTACAATATAAACGACATTCTCGGAAAGGATGAGGATAATGTATAAAATTAATTTTGGAAAAACCGGTTTGCAAGTCCCAACCGTTGCAGTCGGTTGTATGCGAATCAGTGATATGAATGACAGGGAAGTGTCTGCATTTGTTGACACAGCGCTTTCAAATGGTGCAAATTTCTTTGACCACGCTGATATTTATGGCGGTGGTAAAAGTGAAGAGGTTTTCGGTAAGGTGATAACACCTTCAATGCGAGAAAACATCTTCATTCAGACCAAATGTGGTATCCGACAGGGTCAGTTTGACTTTTCCTATGACCATATTGTTTCTTCAGTTGACGGAAGCCTTAAAAGACTTGGTACAGATTATATTGATGTGCTTTTATTGCATCGTCCTGATGCACTTATGGAGCCTGAGGAGGTAGCAAGGGCATTTGACCACCTTAAAGCATCGGGTAAAGTCCGTCATTTCGGTGTTTCAAATCAGAATCCATATCAGATGCAACTCTTACAGAATTCAATGGATATGCCACTTTGTGCAAATCAGTTGCAATTCGGTGTAATGCACACACCAATGATTCAGTCAGGCATCAATGTGAATATGTGCAACGAATCAGGTGTGAACCGTGACGGTGGTGTCCTTGATTTCTGTCGTCTTAACAAGATTACAATTCAGCCTTGGTCACCAATGCAATATGGTTTCTTCAAGGGTTGTTTCATAGATAACGAAAAATTTCCTGAATTAAACGAAACAATGGGAAGAATTGCCGAGAAGTATAATGTATCAAAGACTACTATGGCATTTGCCTGGATTCTTCGTCATCCTGCAAAAATGCAACCTGTCACAGGTACAACAAATCTCACAAGACTTTCAGATTGCATAAAAGCGAGTGAAATTCAGATTACCCGTGAAGAATGGTACGAAATTTATCGTGCAGCAGGAAATGTTTTACCGTAATTCTGCATTCTGAATTCTGAATTAAAAAAACACCCGTGTATGAGCGGGATTGCTAAGGACATAAAAAGAGGTAATGCGGACAACCGTATTACCTCTCATTTTTTAGCACCTACACCTCTGGTGGTGAGTAAGTGCGCATTTCTTTTTTCGGTCAGTTTAAGTGATATTCTGCCTTGCGGCAGAGTGATATTATTGTCTCGGGACAATAGTGTTATTGAATCCTGCGGCTTCAGTGTTATTTTATTCGCATAAAACTGTCCGAAGGACAATAACACAATGCGTAGCATTATATAACTGCGAAGCAATAAAACTCGCCGTAAGGCGAATAAAACTGGCTTTGTGTCCTTAGGAACACAAAGCCAAAAAGACAGAGAGTTTTGTTGTTTTATATCGGTAACAGAGAGCTGATAAATCCGAGGAAACCCTTGGATTCTTCGTCCTTTTCCTCAACGGGAACAAGATTGCCGTTTTTATCAATTTTCATAAACTGGGGATATTCGTCATAAGTGCTGACGGTGATTCTTTCTTCAGCGAAGAAGAATGTATTAAGGAAAATATAATAACACTCGGGGAAGTCGCTGTGTGCAAGTGAGCTGAAATACCAGGTGTATTCGGGGAATGCACCCGTTGAAGCGTCGATGCATCGGTCGGGAGAAATATGGTTGTGACCGCAGTCGACAGCCTGCTTGTAATCGGTTGCGAAGGCATCGCCGAGAGGTGCGCAGGTTGCGCCGATTGACATATATTCCGTATCGATGAGAAAATCGGAATGTACGGCAGGGGTCAGGCTGACGGGGATTGTTGAAATATTATAGCCTGCGCAGATAATAACGTCAGTGCCGTTATCCATCGTTTCCTGAATGATATCCTCAAGCTTTACCTGAACGTTATCGTGATAGTATCTGATTTTTTCAAGGATGGGGGCATCCTTGTTATCCTCAAACATAACGTCAACCGCGTCGCTGAAATATTCATCGGGGACAAACGTCCACGTGCCTGCAAGATTTACAAAAGCAGGCTTCAGGC
>JAZSHP010000088.1:0-21420 GCA_045533355.1 Candidatus Fimenecus sp. | reverse complement strand
TTGCAACATCTTCCCACGGTTTAAGATTATGTTCCACAAAAAGAGCGTTAATCTCATCTACAGTGTCAGCCAGCCAATAAGGATTATTTGTTCCTGAAACTCTAATTGTGCCGTCAGGAACCTCGCTTATTTCAGTTTTTATTTTATAATCATATTCAAAAGCGCCCAATCGGGAAGTGTTAGCAGCAGTCGGCATCTGAATCTTCACATAACGACAATTTATCGCTTCATTTGTTTCTATTTCGTATACATGCTGACTGTCCTCGAACCCACTCATGTATCCTATTCTTGTCACGGAAACAGAAACAGGGGAATACGTGCCAGTCAACTCATCGGATACAAACAATCCGTCAGCAATATCTTCAGCTATATCGCCCTTCAACCTTATGTAATATTTAAATCTTGTTATATACGTGTCCTTTGGAGCACTGACAATAGCATACTTAGCGGAACCTTTTCCCGTGGCACATATTTGCCCGGTTTCTCCTGCGTTTACCGGATTACCGATAATTTCAGGGTTTTTATCTATTGTTTCTTGCGTCACTGTTGTTTTTGCAACATCTTCCCACGGTTTAAGATTATGTTCCACAAAAAGAGCGTTAATCTCATCTACAGTGTCAGCCAGCCAATAAGGATTATTTGTTCCTGAAACTCTAATTGTGCCAGTTTCATTTTCAATATTTTCTGTACCGCCAGACTTCACCTCAGCGGATACAGGTACAATAAATCCAATAGTTGTAATAATCATAACTACTGAAATAATTAACGCAAATACCTTCTTTAACATCTTCAACTCCCCTTTCACATTAACCAAACTATGTATTTAAAAATGAATTTTTTGATACATCTTGGAAATTGTTATTCTTTTTGAATATATTTTCAATGTACAGCTAACTAATTTTAGAAAAATTTCAGAAACTACTTGATTTTTATATAGTTAGCTCCTTAATATGTATTCTTCAAGTTATTTTTATTATACCAACAAACAACCAAGGAAACAATAGCAATTATTTCCATCATAGTATAACAAAGAACATCTTTGTACATTGATAAAAACAATTAATTTTATAATATTACAATTTTACCGGTGAAAAATCTGTAAATTCAATCTCTCCTGTTGCAGCTCGCACAAATGCCTTAACACTTGGAGAAAGCATTGAGTATGCATTGACATAGGTAAGAGCTCGTTCAAAATATTGCTCTCCAAAATATGGTGAACCAAAAGAAACGACTATCGTTTTCTCTACGCCATATTTCAGAGAATCGGCTACCTTTTGAGCTTCTCCTGAATAAAAATCAAGAAATCCCATCGGTCTAAAGGATCTGGAAAACAGTGCATAAACAATCAAATCAAAGTCTTCTTGGCTTTTTTCCTTGTCCACTACTTTCTTTCCAGGAAATCCATCCTTTAAATACTCAACTTCAAATCCTTTGTTTCTAAACTCATCACACAGCAGTTCTGCTTCTTTAAAAACAGGTTCGTAATGAGTAACAGGTACAACTGCAACTCGTTTTGTTTTTTGCGGATTTATAGGAAAAATATTTGCCTTATCACGCACAAGAGTTATAGATGCTTCCGCTGTTTTTTTCTGGACATCAGAAACAAACTTTTTTTCTGTTGCAGACAACTCAATATGTTGCTGTTTTTTATCAAAAAGGCCAAGTTTTTCTTTCATGTTAAGTATTCGAGAAACCGCGTCATCCAGTCTTTCCATTGAAATATAACCATTTTCTATTGCATCAACCATATCAGCAACATAATCTTTTGTAGGCCACAGCATCATATCGCAGCCGGCTTTAAATGATTCAATCTGACTTGTCCTCATATCTTTATACCATCCAAGGAAGCCACCCATACCAAGAGAATCGGTAACAACAACCCCGTTAAATCCCATTTCATTTTTAAGAAGATTCGTAATAAGTTCATGTGAAAGTGTCGCAGGAAGCTTCATGCCATTAGAAAAAAACTCTTTCTGATATGAAGGCAAAGTTATATGACCGGGCATAATTGAGTATACACCATTATCAATCACGCTCTGGAATACTTTGCCTGAAAGTTTTTTCCATTCTTCAAAAGACAAAGTATTATTTGTGGTCATAATGTGTTGATCGCGCCAATCAAGACCATCTCCGGGGAAGTGTTTTGCACAAGCAGCAAGTCCATTTTCCTGCATTCCCCTGATAACCTCATTTAAAAGCTTTATTGCAAGATCGGGATCATCTGTTAGTCCTCTTACATTAATAAGCGGATTTCTTTTATTGATATTAAGATCACATACCGGAGAAAATGACCAATTCGCACCAACGCTACGAGCTTCGAGCGCAGTCGCTTTTCCATATTCATAAGCAAGCTCTTCGGAATTTGTGGCACCTAGACTCATAAGATACGGAAGCGGTGTAAGTCCCTTAAGCATACTTCCGCATCCGTTTTCAAAATCCGAAGTCATAAGAATTGGTATATCTGCATTATCAACATACTGTTGTATAGTATTTCTTGCAGCTTTTATTCCCATTTCGTCCGCCTCGGTAATGATTTCACCGAAGAAAAACGCCGCACCAACCTTATCAGCTAAGAAATTATCTTTGTCAATTAACGCAACAACTGTTTGAAGAATTTTCTCTTTTAAGGATAAATCAGTTATTTTCATTAAATACACCCTTTCAATTTATATGTGTTGCATAATAATTCAACATTTTATGATATTACATAGTAACCGTTTATGTTTGCTATAATAAAAATACTTCTCGTCATATAGAGAATTACATTTATTTTTTCTTATACGATGCTATTGCTTTTTTAATACTGAAATCATTTTCTTCAAGAAGATTTTCAGATGTTTCTAGATCTGTACCGAGTATGTCAGTTACAATTCCTATCATCCTTGCACGCAACTTTGTGTTTGTCGGTTTTAGATTTATCATGAGATTTTCATATACTTTGCCAGTCTTTACCATTGCACAAGTTGAAATCATATTAAGAACCATTTTCTGCGCGTTACCAGCCTTCATTCTTGTTGAACCAGTAATTACCTCAGGACCTGTTTCTGTACATATCATATAATCTGCTATTTCAGCGATTTTACATTGTTTATTGGAAGAAATTGCTGCTGTAACACAGCCATGTTTCTTCGCAGTCTCAAGTGCAGAAACTATATAAGCCGCGTTACCTGAGGCAGAAATGCCAATAACTATATCTTTAGAGGTTATTTGTTTTTCAAGAAGATCTTCTTTTCCTTTTTCAGCAGAATCCTCTGCCCCTTCAGAAGCACGAGTTATTGCTGATGCACCACCAGCGATAATTGCTATAACAGTATTGTAATCTACCCCGTATGTAGGAGGACATTCTGCTGCATCTGCTACAGCGGTGCGCCCGGATGTTCCACATCCAACATAGATTATTCTACCATTTTGTTCAATTGCTTTTGCAGCAGCATCAACTACTTTTACAATTTCAGGCAATGCTCTATCAACAGCAATAACAGAATTTAAATTTTCTTTATTTATCATATCGAGCATTTCGTAAGTTGATGCTTTATCAATATGTTTTGTTAGCGGATTTCTAGCTTCTGTTGCTGATTTCATTTATTGTTCAGTTCCTTTCTAACTTTATATTCTTCGGAAAACACATTATAAAATTCTTCCATATCTATTGTAGAAAAATCCTCATGACATAACTTTAGTGTCGCAATTGCTGCTCCGTATATCTGAGGCAGGTCCGGGAATATAATCCTCTGATTTTCACCAAGCTGTTGTCGCAAATATTTCTCTATAATATCTCCGTCTTTAATAAGCCCTCCCGAAATTATAATATCGGTATTCAGTCCGTCAAATGAGCATTTTACGGCCGCGTGAATAAGCTCTGTCAAGCGTTTCATATTTCTTTCGACGATTCTTTTTGCTACCTCATCACCTTTTCTATACGCTTCAAATGCACATGGAGCAAGAGATGCTACAACATCACGTCCTCCTGCATAGAATTCATTTAACTTGTCGATAGCACGTCCGCCAAGTTTTTCTTCTGCTAGACTGGTAACAATGCTTGACTTACCAAAGCCATCATTTAAGGCAAAACATTCACGCAGAATATCGCAGCCAATGTCATATCCACTTCCAGCACCGTCAAAAAGATATCCCCATCCGCCATATCGGGTAAGTTCATATCCGTCCCAAGCAAATACAGATGAACCTGTTCCGCATATCACAGCAATACACTTATTAACGCTAGGAGAACTGAAAATAACATTTAATATATCTGAACAAACATGGACCGGTATATCTCTGACTCGAGATTTTATAGTTTTGGTTAAAAGTTCATTATTTCCTGGTGTCGAATTACCGGCAATACCAGCAAATACACCGGAGGGTTGTATACCTACTAACAATTCATCAAGTCCGCTTGCTAAATTCATTTTTGCCATTTCTGTTCCAACAACATTGGGATTTGTACTACCACGAAGCAGATGTTTTATAATATGTCCGTTCTCTGAAAATGCTACAAATTCCGTTTTTGTACCCCCGCCGTCAATGGCGATAAATGTACGAATCATCTGTTCATCAGATCTTACAAGCTCGTCAATAGTAACATTTAACAATTGTGCAAGCTTAATAAGGTTGTCAATATCAGGTAGTGACAATGCCCTTTCCCATTTTGAAACTGTCTGCGGCATAATACTTAAATATTCTGCAATCTCCACCTGAGTCAAACCCATAGCATTGCGTCGTTCCCGCAAACGTTCTGCAAATATTCGTAAATCCATAATTTCCTCCATTGCACATTACTCTATGGTAATTTTAATACAATTTCAGCTACATTTCAATAACTTTACAGTATGTATTGTTAAGATTAATATCAACCGTCAGTATTACTTCTATTTTTTTTTTTTTTTTTTTCAACCCGATAGTTTAAAGTATTGATTTTATGCTTGCTTTATATTTTGCAAATTCTACACCATATCCTCAAAACAATTTAGGGACATATCAATAACGAAGAAATAAGGCTCTATAATATCTATAGGTCGGTTACCCCAATAGATATTATAGAGCGAAAAAATATGGTGTATCGTTTGGTTTTTACGATACACCATATTTTTGCAATTATATATTACTTAGTTTTTCTTTTAATATGTCTTCGTTCCAGTCATCAGGAACCTGAAAAAGTCTGCAAAACTTATCTTGCTTACACTCTTCCGTAATATTTACAATTTCAACAGGAACTAATTTAACCTCGTGTTCCTTGCATGGCATATCTTTCAGAGAGTAGCTCCAGAATGTTCCTTCGCCGAACTCTCTGTCCAAGATTATCTCGACCGCTTCAAGCTGATTATCAACATTTAACGGATAATAATCTCCCGTCATCAGTTCAAGGTATGTTTGAGGTGTAAGGATTTTATCAGTTATTACCATCAATATCGCCCTTCTTTCTTTTAAACCAATTTTCAAGTATTGTCCATACTGCTTCTTTGCATTCTTTTAAGGAATAGCTCTTTGGGAAATATGACCTTAAGCGTTTTGTTTCAAGGAAAAATTTCTCATTTTCTGTTTCATCGCAAAGAATTTTTTTAAGGGTTTCGTATGACAGACTCCCCTGTTCATAATTTGAACGGATTTCCTTTGCTTGTTTTTCTGAAATATTGCATATTTCACTGTCAATAAATTCATTAACCAATACCTGTGATGAAACATCAAGGTATGATAATTCTGCACCCGCCTTAATTGATATACTGCCTGCATCAACCTTATCAAGAAGACCAAACACAAGATTTGTAAGGCGAATATAATATCTTATTTGTCTTTCGCTTTTTTCCAACTTTCGGCACTCAGTTCCGGAAGTTAAATCATTTCTTTTCCCTTGTTGTTTTAATGCTTCATATTTAAGCTTAAATGCGTGTGCTTTTTCGCTTGGAAGTAAATGTTCCCTATGCAGATTACTGTCTACAACCATCACTGCAGCTTCATTGTCGCTGAGTTCTGAAATAATAGCAGGGATTTCGTTTAACCCGGCAATAATACAAGCAGCTTTCCGTCTGTGACCGGCAATTATTTCATATTTACCATTGAAAGGTCTTACTATTATAGGTTCAAGCACTCCGCGTTCCAGAATGCTTTCAACAAGCTCATTCATTTTCTCATCTTCCATAACTTTAAAAGGATGTTCTGAAAAATCAATTAAATCATCCATTTTTAAACCAACTATATTCTTCAAATTTATCTCTCCCTCTTCCATATTTCTACCTTGCATCCGTAGTCTGTAAGTTCTTCATAAATAATTTGTTTTACAGTTTTCCAGTCTCCGCCGCCTAATCCGCAACCCATTTTATATGGTATGCGGATAACTGTGTTGTCAAACTCTCTTAATGCAGAAAAAGCTGTTCTTAAAGCTTTATAGTCTGTGTAAAGTCCGGTTCGTCCATATCCGGACTGTGAAAACACATTGGCTATAATATATCCCGCCTCTTTAAGACAACTGCAGAGCTGAATAGTTCCCAAATTCTCCGTTTTAAATGCATCACATTTTTCTTTGTATAGGCCATATACTCCGGGGAACTTAGTCTTTACTTGCTTGGCAAGTCCTGCACCCATAACCCCTTTGCAGTTAACCTGATGGCAAACTATAACCATCTCTTTTCCTGCATCTTCTACCGGAGTAAGAATATCTCCGTGTATTGTCTTATGGTATTCAAAGGGTTCAGGCTTAAATAATTTCGCATACTCTTTGGAATGAAGATATATCAGGAAATCACCTATGCCCGAAAACTCTATTGTTTTCTTTTTGATAATTTCATAATCTTCTTCCTCAAACGCACCATAACAACACAAGCATAAAACCTGATTATCTTCAACCAATATTCCCATTTGTATGTCTTCGTTGTCATCCAGTAAGTTTTTAAACAAAACAAATTCAATGTTCATAGTCTTTTCTCCTTCTCTTAAAATGGCAGCTCATCATAATTTTCTTCATCGCCTTGAAAGTCCTCATCCTTAAAAAACTTATCATTCAAAATTTTTAATAAAGTCTTTTTAGTTCCTCTTTTTCTTGCGTAATCTCTTATTTTGCGGACAGCTTTATCAGAATACATTTGACACACTTCGCACTCATAGCTTTTGCCAACACAACCACAGTTGTCTCTGTATGTGTATGTATGGTATGTCATATATCCGCATCCACATTTAGAACAATAAGGATGTTTATCATTTAAGACATCGTTCAGCAATTCTGAGATTTTAACATCACAGATAATTTCCTTAAATTTCTTCAAATGTCTCTTCAGAAACACCATCAGCACCTTGCCGTCGTCATTTTCATAATATAACGGTTTAAGCAATTTCCTGTGGTCATCAAGTATATCCATAAATTTATTATATAGCTTAAAGTCCTTTACAGTTTTGTTATAGAAAACGCACATAACTTCATTTCTTTTCACAAGCCTACCTCCTTTTCTCAACTTTCGAAATTGTTTTAATCAAAGACAATTTCTTTGGTATAATCTTCATTGTCTGCATCATCCCAAATCAAAGCTCTTAGCTTATCATCTACAGGTTTTTCAAACAGCACTCTTGGCCTACTTAAAGTTTCTCCGTTATAATCATCCGCCACAAATTCAATATCAATTCCCGGATAATCTTGATCGCTGCTTGCGTTTGCTCTTATATATCCACCTTCAACTCTTACTTTGATTTCTTCCATTTATGATTCCTCCTTTATTTTGGGGATAAGTCTTATGACCTATCCCCGATTTTCATTATGAACTTTGTCCTACAGCATAAAGGCACCCTAGTCTTGCTTCCCAATCAATATCATCTTTTAACAATGATTTAGTCGCTTCCTGTAGTTGAAATACAGCAATGCGCTTATCACAAGGAATAACCGCATCTCGTATATTCCACACATACGGAACATTGAAGCAAAGAATCATGCATTCACCTTCGACATCTTCGTGAGGTTTATCTTCATCACCGAACATAAATATACCGTTCAAATCCGAAAACAACTTGGCATGAACCATCTCGTTTTCAAATGTTACAGGTGCATCCGGTAAAAACAAATCGTTAAGCTCATAAGGATTCAGAGCTGCAACACACATCGCCTGAAGTGTTTTTTCTTTAGGCTTAACCTCAAGCTTTGTGCAAAGAAAATCAAAATGCTCGACTGTAACCTTATCGGCTTCAATTTCCTTTTTGATTTCTTCGGTTAGTTCAATCTCGTACATTTTACAAAAATAACTAATAGTCTTCATAGGATCAAAGTCTTCTCTTGAAAACATTGCTCCTTGTTCATATACACCATATTCGTGTACCATAATTCTTTCCTCCTGTTCTTATTTTCCCAAACAATGGTTGAAACATTTTAATTCTTTCTTTACTTCCTGCACTATCAAATCAATCTCAGTTTCTGATAGTTTGTCCTTCTTTTTGCCATGATACCTATTAAGTATTGACTTAACCTCATTTTTAAAATGGAAGTCATCTGAAGGTTCAAAATCAAAAATTGTTTTCTCCTGATTGATAAGGCATTCAGCATCCTCTGCTGCTGTGCAATTAGAGCATGCATATCTTGCACACTGATCACTACAATCACACACGGTTAATTCCATACCCGGCATTGCATCACATTTAAAAAACACTTCATACATTCTTCTATGTGTCATCCTAACATCATTAGCATGACAATATTCAAGGAGACTTATTATCTTTTGTTTTTCAAGTTCGCTGTAACTATATTTTCTGTCTGCATATTTCAGCATTTCTTCATACTTGTCCATTGTCTTTCCTCCTTGCTGTGAATACTGTTGTATTTTTCATGGTCCGTTCGCTTGAAACAGATGCTGAACCGCCAAGACTGTCAAGATACTGATTTCCGGCTTTTGAACGTGAAATATACATTCTGTATGATGTATAAGGCATTTCCTCAACACCCTTACAGTAATTCGTACTTATCACACATTCTGCATCCAGCATTTCAGCCTTTTTCATAGCGTGATCTACAAAAAGCGTCTGAACTTCATAGATTGTTGCTGTATTGATTCCAGCGCTATACATTTTTTCGAGAAAAACAGTAATATGCTCATCCTTATTATTACCTCCGGATGTTTCAAGATTTCCATTTTCTTTTATTTCTGCAAACTTTAATTCACCGTCTGTAAATCTTGATTCACCTTCCTTGTATGAACCTTTGGTAAGTCTTAATATCGCTCTTGCAACACATGTCCCGTTTATGTATGCATAAAGGATTTTCTTGTTGGAATCGAAATTTGATATAAGGCATTCCCTGTATTGTCCGTTGCTATAATCCATACAAGTATGCGTAGGCTTAACACCCATCATCATTGTTTCTTCAAAGCTGTCGCATTCCTTGACGCTTATGTTAATTGAACCGGAATCCATATTTTGAGACCAGATAAGCTCCTGACTTTCCGTTACCGGATAGTCAATTTCTTTTGCAAGGTCACCGGAAAAATATTTTAATTCCTTAAGTTTACCAAGCATATCAGCTTTAACAACAGTAAAGAAAGCAGCTTTATATTTTTCTTTAAGACACGGATAATACTCATTTGCAATTGTAGCGTTGCCGCTAAATACAAACTCTGCAATAGTCTTTTTATTGTCCTTAACAAACTCATCGCTCAAATCCATTGCTTCCTTCAGTTCAAGCCACGCTGCGTCGTTTTTAAGAATTTTATTAACCATATCCTTAAAACTTTTGCTGATAGTTGCATATTGTCTGTTTCTTATAATGCAATAGACATCCTTGCGTGATTTTATTTCTGTCCTGAATCTTTCAATCAGGTAAAAATCTGCAAGAATATAAACGACATCACCTAAAGCTAACTCAAATATATCGGAGTAATTTTCCTTATACCATCTGCTTAACGGCTTTTCTGATAATTTCTCAGCAATCAGCTCATACTTTTCTTCAGATAAATCAGGCGGCAAAAGATGACGTTTGCAAAGTTCTCTGATAACAACCAGTCTGTCATCAACACGATTGATTTTTAACAAGTGATATACTTTGCCATACTGCTCATCTTCGTTATAGAGAACCTTGAATTCATCAAAAGTATAATTATGCTCCTCGAAGTTTTCACGGTTGAAATCCTTAAGCTTCATCTTACCAATCTCTTGCAAATTTTTTATATTTAACGCATTTAAGTTCAGGATGTTTCTGTATACATATTCATCAAGGAAAACAGAATCTCCGGCAACATTACAAAAATCGGTAAAATTTTCTTTTACAAGGTTCAAAAAGCCCTTCTTGTTGTTCATAATCGCATAAATAAGCATCTCGCTTTGGCCATAGCGTAAATACTCCAAATCGAAGTCTTTGAGCTTATTGCCGCAAATGTAATTAACATAATTAACCTTCGATGTAAACGCAACAGAATCATATCCGATTGTATCCAATTGTTTAACCAAAAGTTTAACCTCGTTCAATGACAAATCGTTTTCACGCCAATATGTAATGAAATTTTTGAAGTTAGAATATCCGATAGACACATATATCTTCTTCAAATCCGGTATCAACACATCAAAATTGTCTGAAATCCATTTTAATTCCTTTGCAGCAAAATCGTTATATACATACTCTTTTGAATAATAAAACACCAGAAACTTTCTCGCATTTTCGTTATCAACAAGAACATTAAGTGTATCTGTGTCTGTAACAACAAGCGATGCTTCGGAATAATATTTACTACTCAAAACATCAGCACACTTTTCTTTTGCAAAACAACCATCCAAATCTTCTATGTAATTTGAAAGTTTAAGAAGACTATTTACCAGTCTTTTCTTTTTACTTGCTCCTATACCCCTGCCACTGAAATATTTAAGATAAGCGTATCTAAGCTCAAGTCCATTTTTATGAGTTTCAAAGTATTTAATTATGTCCATTGTTTCATATATTTGCTCAGGCGAGTAACTGGAAATATTATCATTCTTTGATAAGACGGATAACAGAAGTTTTTCCATTCCATCCGGCGAGAAATGATGACATCTCTTGCATTCTGAAGCAACAGATAAAAACTGATCGTTGTTAAGCAATTCTTTCTGAACTTCTACACATTCTCTGAACATCCATAAATTCAGCTGGAATTTCTTTGCATCATTAATCAGTTTCATAAGTGCTTCATATTTGTCTTTAACAAGTTCCAACTTGAAACCAATTTCTTGCGCAAGAGCAATAAGCTCTATTCTTTTTGGTATTTCATTCATTGCATTACGCCTCCGTTCCATTTATTATTTTTTTCATTTCTTCATAAGACAGTAATTCTTTTTCTGCAAGCCATTCGCAAATTTCGATAAAGCTTTCAAACTCTTTTTGGGATGCCGGTTCTCTTTTTCTTAACATTGCTAAGAAAAGCGGCTTAATCTTTGCTTTCTTATACTTTCCGTAAGAATACAGCTTAAAATCGTCTATGAACTTACTTACAGATTCGTATGTTCCGTTATATACTTTTCGAAAGCATTCCTCGAAGTATGATTTCTCTTTGAAATTCTTAAGGTATTCTTCCTTTTCCTTTTCACGCTGTTCTCTCATTCGGATAGCATCAAGTTCTTTCTGCGTCAGATATTCGTTCCTAACCTCATTTTCTTCCGATAATTCAGGACGATATTTAATTAGAACGTCGTACATCTCTTTTCTCTCATCAAAATTTATCAATGACTTCGTATCCTTATCTATCAGCAGGCTTTGAACAAAATCAAGATAATCCTCTGTTCTGAATTCAAAGAAGTATTCTTCAGCCCATTTCAGATATGTTTTCATTTGTTCTTCTGATAGATCTAATTTAGAAATCCTAAAATTAAACCGTTTACCCGAAAGAGAATGAAACCGATTGTCATCCACAAATGAAATAAAATTCTTTTTATCATCGCTGAACAGTGTCTCAAAATCTTTCATTTTATACTCATCAAAGAATTTCAGCCAGAACTCAAATCCAACCTTGTTTTTGTGACCAAACACAGAATTTTCAAGATATTTCTTTTTAACCTCAGATCCTGATGCTAATGCTCTTTCAAACCATTTCCACAAATCTATAATGCCAAGTGCCGCCATTTTATTCATAACCGCCGCCTTGTCGTGACCATATTCCATATTGAATATATCAAGCAAACGCTTACCGGTGTTCTTATGATATCGCGACATATATTTATGCATTTTTGATTTATTAGGGTTATCGTGATAAATAATATCCACTACAAGCTCTTCATAGGCATTATCCGTCATATATTCCGCAAGCGAATCCCACTTTTCATCAAAGAAATCCACCTGCCTGAAATATCCGTACCCCAGTTCATCACTAAACTTTGAAAAAGTATACGGATTAACGACATCTACATCAGTTTCAATAGCATCGTTAATACTTGTATGACCATTGCACTTGATATCAAAACGACTATATGATCTGAATGCGTGTCGCAGCATCCGATATGTAGATTCCGTATGTGTTCTCTCGCTGTTAAGATGCTTCAAAACGAAGTCCACAGCTACTTTTTCACCGGCCAAAGCATTAGATTTTATTCTGCATCTGTAACTTTTACCACCAACGAAACAGTAGGTAAGATACGCTACATCTAATTCAGAATAGCCATATTTTTTCAGAACAGATACTTCCCTACTGTCTGACTTCAGGTACTTATTGCCTAAGACTAAAAGTGCCTTAAACATATCATCCTCTTTTTTCTTTAATGAAATCTCATTTGAATAAATTCTGTCTGTAAGCCAGTCAAAAACACCACTGTTATCTTCAACGGATATTGTTTTGTCAATTCCGAAAAGTTTAATGACTTGTGGCTTTAACCGTTTAAAGCTCTCCGAAAAGTCTTTCGACATAGACAGAGCAAGCACCAGTTTTTCCGTTGACTCAAATTCAATATCTGTATTGATTTCTCCGGTATTTATAATCTGTAGAGCATAATCAATTATAAAATCATTTGAATTCTTTTCTAAAAGCTTTAAGAACTTATCACGCTGTCCCGAAACATATGCATTACCCGGAAGATGGGGATCAACCAACGAAAATCCCACTGCAAGTGTTCTGATAGTTTCTATATCACTTCCTATACGCTCATCAAATCTTTCAAGCATTTCGCCAAAGTATCTGAAGCCGTATTCCGACTGTACAGTTTCTTCATAGTAACCGCAGTTGCACCACACACCATTCCAAAATGCATTTTTAACTGCACTTTCTGCAGAATCGGTCGTAATAGACTTTGCAAAATCAAAGACCTGATACAACAATTTACAGTTAATTAGTCCATCTATTGCTTTGATACGGCTTATTCTTGTGTTTTCTTCATTCATTTCATTCGCCTCTCTTTCATACTTTTTGTGCGCAATTGTATGCAACGGAACAATTTATTCTCGCCTGCAGGCTTGTCGCTCCGGTGATATACATTGACACAATTATCGGATTCTTTCTTTGTGTAAAACCGTTGTCATACCTCCACAGTTCCCAATACTTCTTACACAATTCGTCACTCTCCCTTGAAAGTGGATGTGTGTCATCAGTAACAAAAGGGTTCCTACTTGGATTTATCATATTTTTAAGTTCTTCTAATCTTGAATAAATGTTCTGCATTTCTTCATAGTAACTCTTCATATACCCATTCCTTTCCATTATGTAAAAATGGTGTCGCTAGCGGCACCATTTTTACACATAATCATATATTTTCATTCTTCTTAGATAAGAGCATATCATCAATGCCTTTATCTTTTTTGGGATCATCAGGATTCCATTTCCACTTGGTTCCTTTTGTTTTGAATCCGAAGCTTTTAATCATATCAGTTAATTTAACAACCGCCTTGGCAACATTTTTGTTTACAACTTTATCCATATCTAAACACTCGTAAACTTTTGTGATACCATTTCGTTTCAAAACCTCGAACGGTTCTTTTAAGGAATCAATACAACCTGTACCTGCAACTGCAATAAATGTTCTGCCTGACAGAGCGTGAGCAATATTTGCTTTTAAAGCTCCTTCAGTAACAAAAATTGCCTGTTCATCACAAGGATTACCAACAAAGTGTGCAGGACTTCCTGACGAAACGCCCATTTCTTCATCTACGCTTGAAAACCATATGTACTTTGTTTTCTTACCTTTTTCATCAACAAATGGTTTATCAAGACAAATTTGAAAGCCTTGTATAAAACCTGAAATGCTCTTATATGGAATAAGGATACCTGAACATCTCGATTTAAAATTCACCGTCCACTCACCTTTTTTGTTTTTATAAAATCCTGGAACACCTTCAAGAACGCATCCTTTTTCTTTAAGATTTTTTGCTAACTGAAGATATCCGAAAACAGGAGTGCTTTTAAAACCAAATTCCTTTATCTGCTCAAGTGTTAAACCTCTCCTGATTAAATCATCAATATGCTTTTCAGTAAGCTGAAGCATAGACAACATCATTTCATAAGTTTGGTTTCTGTCGTGAACAGAAGCTAATTCCGAATTTGAAGGCAAATCAGGCTTTTCTTTCTTTTGAAATATTACTTTATATTCCTTTGCAGGTGCATTTCCGTATAAAATCTCACATATTTCCCGATATGCATCCGCGTTTGAAACGCCATGAACCTTTCCGTACAAAGCAATTGCGCCTCCGCTTTCCTGACAGTAGTTGCATCTGAACTGGTTCTTTTCAAGATTAAAGTTCAGCTTGCCTCTTGTATCACCGCAAAGTGGACAATCTGCATATACGCTTTTTCTGCCCGGACGTTTAATCCTTATATTCAAAATTTGAGCGACATCCATTATGTCAAATGGTAAGTCATAGTGATAATTAGACATAAGTATCGCCTCCTACGCTACATACTCAACTCCAAATGTAAGTTTTGGAAATCTCCTTTCAACCTGCCGGTCTTTTATCCATTTCTTAGCCTGCATTTCTGTATCGAACTGTTTTGCAGAACTCTTTGAAGATGTTGAATATATGCCAAGCCTTGTCAGTCTGCTTAAATATCCTCTGCCGGTTGTTACAACAAAGTATTGTTCCAGCTTCTTTCTTTTTGGTCTTGAATCCTTTTTTCTTTCCAACGAATTATCATTTGAGAATCCTAAACCGATATATAATCTGAGTTTGCCGTTATTATCTTTAATTGCCTTATCAACATACCCAAGAAATGAATCCAGTTCAGGTGTACTGTTGATATAAACGGAATAAATCGTTCTTAAAACAGAATCTTTATCATAGTAATAAATTCTTCCGAACAAGGATTCTTTCCATAATAGTTCACTGTAAAGTTCTTCAAGTGTCTTGGAATTCTTAATTCCGTTTTTAAAGAAACGAACAAAAGCTTCATCGTTTACCCATTTCCCATTTCTTACAAAATGTTGTTGATAGTTACTCGGCACATGAGAAGAAACTCTTTTCATAATTTCATCTGATGTAAATGCGGGAACTTCAGATTGTTTTGCTAAAATAGGAAACCATTGGCGCACTCTTCTGTCTTTACCTTTATAGGTTGGTGCCCAGCAGTTATTGCTTCCGGATAAAACCAGAGGAATAATTCTGCCATCTCCAGTTTTAACAAACTCTCTTGCATATACTATTTCATAACTCATTCTATTTCGCCTCCGTTTTCACAATACGGACAAGTCGGATTAGTCTGATACTTTGAAATAATATACTCATTTCCACAAGAACCGCACTGACAAAGAATAGGATGTTCTGTATCAGGTTTTATGTTGAAACAATAACAATCTTCCAGATCAGGATTGATTTTCTGTGTTCTCACATACGCTTTTGCTACATCTGCATTAGGAGCATCAATGTATACTCTGCCCGTAATAACCCATTTACAGGGAATACAATATGTATTCCCTGTAGTTTCAGAACCGAACAGTAAATTATCAAAAGCTTTTATTGCGGAGGTAACCTTTGTTTTAAGTTTTTTAAACATAAAATTTCCTCCTACATTTCATTAGCTTTCTTAATCAGGAACAACGCACCGGCTTTTACAAGATTGTTGTTCTTTTCGTATGTAGAGTGGAAAACAATGCTCTTTGGTTTGCTTTCCATCAAGCTGCCAAGCGTTTTTCCTTTATCATATCCGATTTCAACGACAATCTCTTTAGCCGTTTCAAGAGTTAATTTTGAAAGCAATTCATCAACTGGCATTTCTTTGCTGAGTTTCGGAGGTTCAGTTTTAACAGGAGCTGACGAAGAAGTTGTTGTGTCAGTACCGCCTTCGTTTTCTGTTGATGCATCCGAAAGGGTTTCTTCTGTATTTGCTTCTTCGGATGTCGATGAATCATTGTTGCTTATATCATAAGAAACATATACGCCGCCATCAACAATCTGGTCGTCCGTCTCTCCTTGAATTTCCATACCGCAGGACTGTGTGCCGAAGCCTGCATCCTTCAAAGCTCTGCCGAGTGCTGCAGTTTCTGCAGATTCAAGGAAATTGATTCCGAATTCGGTGGTTGGATCCTTATATCGGGTAGCAAAACCGTTTGCAAGGAAGTTATCCGGCTCGTCGTTGCGATTCATATAAACTCTTACTTCAAATGTAGCATGATCTTCAGTACATTCACGAAGAATCTTATATACCTTTCCAAGCGGAAAAGTCTTTCTGAACCAAACAATTCTGTCTTTGGTATCAAGATAATATCTTGTGCCGCTTCCGTCTTCTGCTTCAATTTTTCTGAGGTTATCCTTTGGATTGAACTCCTCAATTCGCTTGATAATTTTCTCAGCCTCTTCTAAATCAAAGGGGATAATTTTACATAGATTTTCCTTTATTTGCTCGTTATTTACTTTTTCATTCATTGAATTTCATTCCTTTCTTTAAATTAAATATCTCCGCCGCAAACTGCACAATATCCTCCAAGCAGAGCATCTCCCCAGATTTCCTCTACCACGTTTTCAGGAAACGGTTCGTTTATAAACGTGCAAAGTTCAATATCGTCTGTGTCAACGCCAAATTTCTTTGCAAGTTTCTGCTCTATTGGGGATATATCAAATGTTGCTTCCGGTCTTTCTTTTTCTTCTTCTACAAGATAAACCTCTTCATCCACCTTGTAATATTTACCGTTGAGTCTTAAAATATCTCTCCACCGATATTTTTGAGAATTACATTCACAAAAACTCATGATAATTTTTCATCTCCCTTTTGATTGACATACATTTTAATTCTTTCGGACAAAAGCGTGTTTCTTTTCGCACTGTCATTCTTATGAATTCCAGCCATCAAGGCACGCTTTTCGCCTACAAGAATTACTTTCTTCTTTGCTCTTGTTATCGCTGTATATATCAGGTTTCGTTTCAGCATTATGTAATGACTCATCATAATAGGTATGATTACGGTGCTGTACTCCGAGCCTTGAGCCTTATGGATTGTAGTTGCATAAGCAAGGTCTATAATATCAAGGTCTCTTTCCGGATAATCCGCCCGTATTCCGTCTGAAAACTCAATGATAGCGTGTTTTACGTCGTCTTCATCAGGATATACGGATTTAATAAACCCAACATCACCGTTATTTATGCCATTTACATTTTTGAGCTGAATAACTCTGTCGTTTAATCTGAACTTGTTGCCATCACAAAACAGCTCGTTACGGCTGCCTACAAACGGATTAATCAATTCCCTGATTATTTCATTGATGTTCTTTACACTTGTTTCTCCTCTTGAACGAAAAGGTGCAAGTATCTGAACATTATCAATGCCGACATCATTTATCTCCTGGATATAGCAATGCTTAACGATTTCAAGAGCTTCAGTATCGGATGTTGCTGTAATAAAATTAAAGTCGTTTCCGTAAAGAAGTTTTGAACCGTTATTTCGTATTTCTTCAGCATTTAATGCTATCCTACTTGTTCCGCTTTGGCGAAATACCGTATCAAGTCTTGTAACCTCGATACAACCGGAATTAAGCATGTCTGAAAAGACATTGCCTGCTCCAACCGAAGGAAGCTGCTCTGCATCTCCGACAAATACAATTCGGGAATCTTTGCTTACACTTTTCATAAGTTTATAAGCAATACTTAAATCCACCATTGACATTTCATCAAGAATGACGAGTCCGTCTTCTATTACATTCTTCTCTTCTGCTTCGTCCGTTGTAAGACCTAACGCTGAATGAATTGTTCTTGCACCGGGCATTCCGGTGCATTCACCCATTCGCTTCGCTGCTTTTCCAGTAGGAGCTGCAAGCAGTATGTCATCTTTTCCGGTTAAAGCTTTATAAACCTCTACAACAACTTTTAATACCGTGCTTTTTCCGGTTCCTGGACCTCCGGTAATGATGGAGATGTTGTTACTAAAACACATTTTAACTGCTTCGCTCTGTGCCTTAGACAATGTTATTCCCTGATGCTTTTGTGCAGCATCAATCAATAAATCTAAATTCGGATATACTACTGCTTCGCTGAACACTCTTTCTGCAATCATTTTTGCAAGTTCTACTTCTGCATTAAACATATATGAAGAGTAAATTTTGCCGTTATTGTTTATAAGATTTCTTGAACGGATAAGTTCTACAAGGCAATCTCTTATTTCATCATGTGTGACAGAAATATATCGCAAATCATCATTGAGAAGCTCAAAGCACTTATCACGAAGCTCTTGCTGGTCCATAAATACATGCCCCTCGCTTTTCATTTCAGTAATAATGTGCTTCGCTGCAGCTTTAATTCGCATCTTGTCATTTGGCTTATATTTGATTTTTCTTGCAATTGAATCTACCGTTTTAAAGCCAAAGCCGGGAATATCGCATAATTCAAACGGCCTTTCGTTCAGTATTTCCATTGCTTTTTCACCAAAAGCATCCTGGATTCTGACCGCTTTATTCAGAGTAATTCCAAACGGTGTAAGAAAAGATACTATGTTTCTGAGGCTTTTATTTTGAGCATAAGAATCTACAATTTTGCTTATTTTCTTATCAGATAGCCCTTTTACCTCAGATAATCTGTCCGGTGAGTTTTCGATAATTGAAAGCGTATCCAAACCAAATTTATCAGTAATCTTTTTTGCTGTAATTTCACTGACTCCACGGATTAGTCCGGAAGACAAATAACCTATAATTCCCTCTATACTCGGAGGAATTATTTCAGCAAAATGCTCAATCAGAAGTTGAACTCCGTATTTTGTTGTTTGCCATTTACCTTCAAGCTCAAGTTCGATAGAATCAGTTGCGGGAATACCATATCCGACAGCTGTAAAGTGAGTTTTCTTGTCAGGGAAAATATTCTTACTTCTGGCTTCTTTTGGGACAGATGCTTCATCATCTGTTTTGAATGCAGCAACACAGTAACCTGTATTGTTATTTTCAAAGATCATTTTCTCAAATGTGCACAACAAGTTATTCACCTTCAAACTCTATTGTGATTTTCATTTTTGGTCCGCGAGAAAAATCCTGATATATAATCTCTATCCCAAGTTTTTCCGCAAGCTCTATTTCATTTTTCATTCCTTTTGAAATTACATCGCCACATACAACCATCTTTTTGCAAATTCTCAGTAAATCAAGACCGAATTTGAGCCCCAATTCTCTTTCTGCAGGAATTCTTTCATCAAGATATTCCGGAAGAATTGCGTGCGGTGCAATGGCACGGCAGTTGTATTTATCAGAAATATAATTCATGTAATTTCTTGCTTTCATCATGTTTGCACGAACTTCCTGGATTGTTTTTGCACCAAGAGGAGAACATACATAAACAAGTTCTTTTATTTCGTTTTCTATCATGCAGTTACCAGCTCCTTTACAGTAAATTTGCGATTTTCATTAACGGTTACATATTCGTCGTACACATCTTTATGATGTATTGCAAGCTTCTCAAGCTCTTTTGAAAGTATTCTTTCTGTTTTCTGAGGTTTGAAAGAAACAACGAATTTTTTACCTGTAACTGAAAGTTCGCTTTCACAAAATGCACCCATTTTATCCATAATCAATACAGATATTCTTTTCAATTCGTCTTCAATTTTCTTTTTGTCTGCATCCAGCCTGCTTTTTTCATTTTTAAGTTCAATATATCTTTCGATATCAGAACGAAAACTTACAGGTAATGCCATTTTGCCAAGAGACGGATCAGGATTATCAAGATACATTTTTAAGCATTTGAGAGAAACATCTGGTTTTCCGATAAATTCAGGTTCTACTCGTTTTTCAACATACTCTTCCCAGAAATACTGCTCCTCTTCAATAATTGCATCTTCAAAATCATAGTCACGGACTATCTTTCTGTAAGCGAAATCATTTTCGCTGTTTCCCCACAAGCACGCTATATACGCAAAGTCAAGATTCATTACAGCCATGTAGTGGCGAATCTGCAATTCGTACTGATACGGAAATTTTACATCACCTTCCCAAGCGTCTTTGTTTTGATAGTTCGTGGTCTATAGTGATAGGTAACTCTTTGATATAATCTCCAAGTTTTCCCCCACTTCACACCGTGCATGCGATTTTCACCGCACACGGCGTTCCACCGACCTATTTCGTTGCTGTTGTCAGAATTTCAGTTCCGGCTTTTTCTCTTAATTCAAATAATTTCTTCGTCTGAATAGCATTAAGGTTTAGTCTATCAAGATATTTTTGCAGTGTAACAGGATTTGTTACATGTATTGCAATGTGGACATCTTTTGTCACAAGCGTGAGGTTTGCATATGAATCCAAACCTTTAAGCTTTCTTGGGACGATATGATGACAGTGCATATTGCCTATATCAAGCTCTGTACCACTTACCGCACATCGACCTTTTTGTGCTACATACTTTGAAATTCTGTTGTCATTATACTCAACAGATTGTCCGAGAATCGGATTTCGCATTATGTAGTGAAGAATGTCCATATCAACACATCTGATACTATCGTGTATCAATGCTCTTCCTGCTTCGGTATATTTGTTTACCTTGAATGGTTTATCCATTGGGTTTTTGTGTTGACAATACCATAGTGGTGCCAACACTTGACCAAACGCAACCATTAAGGATTCACAAGTCTTATACCTATCATACAAATATCTTGGAAAACGATAATCTTTCTGCTTTTTATCTAACTCGGATTTCTTTGAAATATGAGATTTTAACCGAGTTATAAGGCTCTTTTTAAATGGATAGGCTAAATCCGATAATTGCTTTGAAACTCTTGTACCAATTCGATAATAATTGTGTGTACTGTAAACATAGGCATTTAGACGCGATATATATGTAACCACTTTAGTCTCAGGAGAATGCTGTACATCTCTTATGAGCTCTTTCATAGTTACTTTAATCTTTTCTTCTGCCTTTTCAGTCATAACACTTGCTATCGTATATTTAGGTGTACCGTTTTTCTTCGTACCGTTTCGTTCAACCTTTATTTTGAAACCAAGAAATTCCGAATAATCCTTTTTAAGATTTACTATTTTGGATTTTTCGGGGCTGATTTCTAAACCAAGCCTCTCCTTTAGCCACATCTCTGTAGCGATAAAGAGTTTCCTTGCGTCTTG
>JAZSHP010000048.1:0-11703 GCA_045533355.1 Candidatus Fimenecus sp. | reverse complement strand
CATAGCAAGAATACCGATGTATCAAACATTGGATACCATTATAATTGATACAAACGCAAAGGATGTGGCTGTGATTGCCAATGAGATTAAGCAGTTGTAATACTGACAAATTCCAATTTGGTAAACTAAATATCTGCACAGGAGCAAGGTTGAAATATGCCTTGCTCCTTTTCATTGGGTATTCACGAAAATGAATAAAAAGGTCATTTATGCATATCACTACTTATCTAATACAGAGACTTTTTTTGCAAAAATATAAATTTCTTTGCTTGATGATAAAAAAGAACTGTGATATAATATAAAAGTATTTTTATGTAAATTTATGTTAGTTACTGTAAAATCTACGGAAAGGACCGTTTTTATGCTTTCTACGCCGTTTCACGCATATTATACAGCACGAATATTAGAAAGCCTTCAGGATGATGATATGTTTCTTCCAACATTCTCATCATCTGATATAAAAGTGTATCCTTATCAGGTTGCTGCAGCACTCTTTGCGACACGTTCCCCGTATAGCAAGGGTGTTGTTCTGATGGACGAAAGCGGTCTTGGAAAATCTACGGAAGCTATGCTCGTTGTAACACAGAAATGGTATGAAGGGAAGAATCGAATACTTATAGCCGTTCCCAATGCAGATTTACTTGTTCAATGGGAAAAGATGATTGAAAATAAATACAGCATTCCTTTTGTTAAGATTACTTCAAATCAGGAACTTGAAAATGCAGGAAACACCTTTGAACAGGAAGCTGTAGTTCTTACTACTTTTGAATTTGCTTCTCAGTGTGATAAAGCATCAAAGCTTATCTGGGATTTGACTGTATTTGAGGAGGCAAGTTTGTTATCATCCGTGCATAAAGAGGATAATAAACAGGCAAGAGCACTTAAAAGAATAGCAGAAGGTTCTTTTAAACTTCTTCTTACAGGTACGCCGATAGAAAAGAATATTCTTGACCTTTATGGTCTTATGTACTTTATAGATGAAACGATACTTCCAAGCGAGCAGGAATATATGTCCCGTTATTTCAGGAAGCCGGAAAATTATCCGGAGCTTAGTCAGCTCGTGGGAAAATATTGCTTCAGAACTCTTCGTAATCAGGCAAAACGATATGCAAAAATCCCTGAGAGAATTGTTTTAACATACGAATTTGAACAGTCGGCAGAAGAACATAAACTGTATGACTTAATTCAAAAATACATAGATAAAAAAGAGAAGATTGCATTTCCCGAAATGAATCCATACGATTTGGCGCTGATGCTGTTCGGGCTTTACAGTTCTTCAACCGCTGCAGTTGTTAACGCTATAGAGGGTATTATAAAAAGACTTAAGAAAACTCCCGGTGCAGAAGCAGAAATACTTGAATTTGAAGAAATGCTTTCCGCTGCAGGTGAAATAAAAACCGATTACAAACTAAAACTGCTTATAGATTCACTTGAACCACTTTTTAAGTTTCTTAAAAAAGTCGGCGCAAACAGAAAAGCAGTTATATTTACAGAAAACAGAGAAACGCAGAATTACTTAACCGAAAACCTTAAGGATAAATATAAAGTGTCTGTTTATAACGGTTCCAAGGATTACAAAGCCATTGCCGAATTTAAAACGGATAGCGAAATCATTATTTCAACTGATATTGGTGCCAGAGGCTTCAATATGGAAGAATCATCCCTTGTTATAAACTACGACCTACTGTATAACACTCTTAAAATGGAGCAGAGAATAGACCGCTGCCACAGACTTAATCAGGAAAATGATGTAATAGTTCTCAGCTTTCTCAATAAAAGCAATATGGCAGATGTCCGCAAGTTAGAGCTTGTTAATAAGCGTATGCTTGTTGCAGACGGTGTTTTCGGACAATCAGATGCAATTATCGGCGGATTTACCGAAGACCTTGTAAAATCTCTTAAAACGCTTGACGTAAGAACTCAGGCACAAATACAATCAGAATATGAGCAAATACTTAAAATATTTGAAGACGATAACAGGCGTGAAGTAGAAACACTTGAAAATGTGCTTTTTACAACCTTTACAAATGAATTGGCAAAAAAGGTGAAAATAACACCCAAATATGTTGATGAACGCAGCGAAAAAATTAATAATGATTTGTGGCAGCTTATTAAATTCTATTTTGAGGATTATAACGAAAACAATGATGATTGCAGATTTGTAATAAGTGATGAAGACAGAACTATTAAAGCCACAGATTACAACGAGCTTCCGTTTCTCTTTTATTATTGGTCAGGCGGGCAGAACAAAAGATATAAGGCATTAAAAGAATTTAAAAAAATTACATTGATGTCTCCTTTGTCAAAAGGTATAATATCTAATATAGAGTGTGCCGATAAAGGAAATCTTGTTATTGAGAATATTGATGAGCCTTGCAAAATCGCTCTATACACTGTTGATATTATGGCAGGGAGCAGATATACGGGAAAGAGTTATAATCTTCTCTGCGGGCTTACAGAAAGCGGAAAAGAGCTTACAAATGATGAATGCTTAAAAATACTTGATAGCCCTGTTATAAGCTATGAGGAAGGCGAGAATAAACAGGCTGCATTTCTTAAAACAGGCAGACCGTCACCGCTTGACAGAATTGTTCCCCTTGATAAGCTTATAGAAAAGAGTATGGAAGAAAATTCTTCAGTTCAGGCGGAGGAAATCGAACGAATCAAACAAAGAGCAACGGTTAGTAAAAATGCCCTTGAGCATTCACTGTCGGATATAAAGTCAGATATTAATGAAACAGAGAAACGAATTTCTGAATTAACATCTGACAGAATGAAAAGACTTATGCTTGAAAGAAAGCTTGGAGAGCTTAAAACCAATCTTCTCCGCAAAGAAGAAAGTATCTACTTTGATGCAATGCGAATAGACCTCTCCTGCGAGGAAAGCATAAAGAAATTTATAGATGATGAAAGAATAAATGCAAGACTGCAGAGGCATTTTGAAATTGAAATCATAGGAGGATAATACTATGAATACAGAAAAAATAGATGGTATGTCAATGAATATTGAACAAACAGAAATGGAAAAACTGAAAGCTGTATTTCCGCAATGTTTTGCAGAAGGCAAGCTTGATATAGATAAGCTTCTTGCTCTTTGCGGAGAATATATTGATAATGACTTTGAAAAATATAAATTTGAGTGGAAGGGCAAGATGGAATCATTAAAGCTTGCTCAGAAACGCTCTACAGGTACGCTCCGTCCGTGCAGGGAAGAGAGTGTTAATTTTGATGACACTCAGAATCTTTACATCGAAGGCGATAACCTTGAGGTTTTGAAGCTCCTCCAGACAGCATACTATAACAAAATCAAAATGATTTACATAGATCCTCCGTATAATACAGGTAACGACTTTGTATATGAGGATGACTTTGCTGACCCAATGGCACGCTATAAAGAAGTAACTCAGCAGACAACAAAATCCAACCCTGAAACAGTTGGCAGATTCCATACTAACTGGCTTAATATGATGTACCCTCGTTTAAGAATTGCGTATAATTTGCTTAAACAAGACGGCGTGATTTTTATCAGTATTGATGATAATGAAGTAACTAATTTGAGAAAACTTTGTGATGAAATCTTTGGAGAAGAGAACTTTCTCGCATGTATTGTATGGCAAAAGAAATACGCTGCAACAAATGATTCTAAAGGTTTTTCCACTACTCATGATTATATCATTGTATATCAAAAAACAGATGCATTTAAAAGAAATCTGTTGCCAAGAACAGCCGAACAGAATAAACCATATAAAAATGATGATGGCGATGGAAAAGGATTATGGAGAAGTGATAATTTATTGGTTAAGTCATTTTCTCAAAGTGGTGTTTACCCAATCGTAAATCCAAATACCGGAAAAGAGTATTATCCACCAGAAGGAAGTTGTTGGAGAGCAAGCCAGGAAACGATGAAAGTTTGGCTTGCAGAAAACAGAATATTTTTCGGTAAAGATGGATTGGGTGCTCCACAACTTAAGAGATATTTAAACGAAGTGCAACAAGGAAGAGTTCCAATCACATGGTGGACCTTTGAAGAAGTTGGACATAATGATGCTGCAAACAAGGAAGTTCAAGCCCTATTTGGAAAGAAAGCCCCGTTTGATACACCAAAACCTGTTACTTTAATTAAACAAATGCTTTTAATAGCAACAGATAAAAATTCAGAAGATATTGTTATGGACTTTTTTGCAGGTTCTTCCACAACAGCACATGCTGTCATGCAATTAAATGCAGAAGATGGAGGAAACAGAAAACATATATGTGTTCAAATTCCCGAAATGTGTGACGAAAAATCAGAGGCGTTCAAAACAGGATATAAGACAATATGTGAAGTCGGTATTGATAGAATAAAATTGGCAGGAAAGAAAATACTTGAAGAAACTGCTCAGATGAAATTAGGTGAAGATACCGAAAAGTCACTTGATATTGGCTTTAAAGTATTTAAGCTTGACACCTCAAATCTGAAGACATGGGACAGCACTCCTATTGACGGTGATAATGTTGATTACTTCTACGACAGACTTAATTCTATGATTGAGAGCGTTAAGTATGACAGAACAGATATGGATGTTGTATATGAGGTAATGCTTAAAATGGGAATCACTCTTGATACACCCGTTACATATATCGAAGTAAACGGCAAGATTGTCTATATCGTTGGTGAGTTCCTGCTTATGGTTTGCCTTGCAAAGAATATCACTGCAGAAGATATTGAAGGAATTGCAGATTATTCACCTGCAAAGATTGTTTGTGCAGAAGCGGGCTTTGCAGATGATTCAGCACTTTCCAATGCGCATTATATTCTTAAAGACAGAAGCATTGAATTAAAGCTTGTGTGAGGTGAAGGTTTTGAAAAAACTTTTAATAATTCTATCTTTATTAACACTTGTCTTTTCAGGTTGTATGAATTCTGCAACCACTGACAAGAAAAATATTGATACAGTTTCAAATCCAAATGATAAATTCTTTCCGGAAGGATTATATTTTACAGTTGAGCTTTTTTACGAATATGCTTCAATCGATGAGAACATCTTAAATCCAGATGAAACAGGTCAAACATATATATTTGATCTCAGAAGTGAGGAAGAATATGACAAGGGACATATTTATGGTGCAATAAATATGTCGGTTGAAGAATGTGAAAAAATCCAGCAAGACCTTTTCAACGATTTGCATGTGTTCTTTATTGGCGGCAATGAAGCAAAAACGTTAGCTGAGAAGTACAGAAAAACACATAATGCTTCTTACGCAATAGAAGGCGGATATGATGCATTGTTGAAGACTGAAGGCATAGAGAAATATATAACCACAGAGAAATTTAATCTGACTCATTTAAGAGTACCTGATGATAATACAGGTGAAAATGTTCCATATAATGTTATTTTTTCTTGCTGATAAAGGATGATATAAATGAAACTTAAATTCAAAAACCAGCAGTTCCAGACCGATGCAGCAAGTGCTATTGCTGATTTATTCAAAGGTCAGGAAAAGCTGCGTTCCACTTTTGAAATAACAAATATTGAAGATGTTACTCTGACGAACCAGAATGAACTTGGTGTGAGCAATGTTATTACAATTTCTAATGAAGAGCTGCTTAATAATCTTCACGAAGTACAAAAGCGTAATAACCTTGCACTGACGGATGATATTACTTCAAATGACGGCAGCGCACATCGCTCGTTCAGCGTTGAAATGGAAACCGGTACAGGTAAAACCTATGTTTACACTAAAACCATTTTTGAAATGAACAAACGATATGGTTTTACAAAGTTTATTATAGTTGTACCGTCCGTTGCTATCCGTGAAGGTGTATATAAGTCACTTGAAATAACAAGAGAGCATTTCTTAAACCAGTATGATAATGTTCCTTGCAGATTCTTTATATACAATTCTGCGAAGCTTTCTGATGTAAGACAGTTTGCTACAAACAACAATATTGAGATTATGATTATCAATATTGATGCGTTCAAAAAAGCGGAGAATATCATTAATCAGGCTCAGGACAAGCTGAACGGTGAAACTGCAATGAAGTATATTCAGGCTACGAATCCTGTTGTTATCATCGATGAACCGCAGAGTGTAGATAATACAGATAAAGCAAAAGAAGCTATTTCTATGCTTAATCCGTGTTGTGTGCTCAGGTATTCTGCTACTCACAGAGAAAAGATAAATACAGTTTACAGACTTACCCCTGTTGACGCATACCAAATGGGACTTGTAAAGCAAATCAGCGTGTCCTCAAACGCCGTTGCAAACGATTTTAATAAACCGTATATAAAATTACTCTCCGTATCCAATGAAAACGGTTTTAAAGCGAAATTAGAGATTCACGCAAAGCTTAAAGACGGTAAGGTTTCTCCGAAAACTGTTACCGTTACACCTACATCTGATTTATATATCTTATCAGGCGAGCGTGATATGTATGACGGATATGCAGTAGCCGGAATAGACTGCACGCCAGGACTTGAATGTATTGAATTCACAAATACTGAAACGGTAGCTTTGGGAAAAGCAATCGGCGGCATTGATGAAAATATAATTACAGAAGCCCAGATTAAGAAAACAATCAGAATTCACCTTGATAAAGAACTCAGATTTATGAAGCAGGGAATAAAGGTTCTTTCCTTGTTCTTCATTGATGAGGTTAAAAAGTACAGAACTGCAGAAGGGGAAAAGGGCATTTATGCCGAAATGTTTGAGAGATGCTATAATGAGCTTATAAACAGCCCGAAATATGAGTGCCTTAAATCAAAATTCCCTCACGATGTTACGGCAGTACACAATGGTTACTTCTCGCAGGATAAAAAAGGTGTATTTAAAGATACAAAGGGTGATACTGCAGCGGACTACGATACATATAATACGATTATGAAGGATAAGGAATGGTTACTCAGCTTTGATTGTCCTCTTCGCTTCATATTCTCGCACTCAGCACTTAAAGAGGGCTGGGATAACCCGAATGTATTCCAGATTTGTACTCTTATTGATCAGAAATCAACCTTTACCTGCCGTCAGAAGATAGGCAGAGGCTTGCGTCTTTGTGTAAATCAGGACGGTGAGAGAATTGAGGATAAGAGCATAAACATTCTCCACGTAATTGCAAATGAAAGCTTCTCTGAATTTGCCGATAAGCTGCAGAAGGAAATTGAAACAGAAACAGGCATTAAATTCGGTACTCTTCAGCTTGGATTATTCAGCGGTATGACATATACCGAAACCAAAGTAGTAGAAAAGACAATTTCGAAAGAACAGGCGCAAACTGTTGTAGAAGCTCTTAAAACTGCAGGTGCAATTACAGAGGACGGCAAGGTTGATGCAGAAAAGGCACAGGCAGTTGTTACTGTCGAGCTTAACACAGTTAAAGCTGAGGTTATAAAGGTCATTGAAGAAGAAAAGACGGTCAATGTTGAAAAAATTGCAGGAAAATTATATACCGAAGAAGTAACTGAGGAAAAAACTGTTTCTTATGATGATGCTCAGGAGCTTATGACACACTTTGAAAATAAAGGTTATGTATCAAAAGCAGGAACTATTAAAGACACAATGAAAGAAGCTCTTCTTCACGGCACTCTTGATTTGCCTAAAAAGTTTGAAGCAGCAAGGGAAAGACTTGAAAGCATTGTTAATAAGGCTAATACCAAAATATCTATTAGCGATGAGTCTAAGGATGTTGTAGTTCGTCTTAATAAGCAGGTAATGCTTTCTCCTGAATTCATGGAGTTATGGAATAAGATTAAGCAAAAGACGGCGTACCGTGTGCAGATTGATACCGATAAGCTTATTGAAAACTGTGTCAAAGAACTTCAGGCAATGGAACCTATCCCTAAAGCGAGACTGATTTCTAAAACGGCAGGACTTAATATACAAAATGCAGGTGTTACATATCAGGAAACAGAGTTCAGAACAGAGGAATTAAAGGATACATATTCTTCTCTTCCGTATATCCTTGGTATTATCAGTGAAGAAACACTTATTAAAAAGTCAACCGTCGCTGAAATTATAAAACGCAGCGGAAGAGCAAAAGACTTTCTTAATAATCCGCAGGCGTTTATGGAGCAGTGTCTTGAAATAATCAGGCATAACCGTCATGCACTTGCAATAGACGGTATCAAGTATGTAAAGCTTGAGGGACAGGAGTATTATGTTCAGGAAATATTTAACTCCGCAGAGCTTGCTGCAAACCTTGATAAAAATGCAGTTAAGGTTGAACACAGCGTATATGACCATATCATATATGACAGCTCTACCGTAGAAAAGCCCTTTGCTTTAGCACTTGATAATGACCCTGATGTTAAGATGTTCTTCAAAATCCCAGATAGATTTAAGATAGAAACACCAATCGGAAATTATAATCCCGATTGGGCAGTTTTGTGGGAAAAGAACGGGGAAGAAAAGCTGTATTTCATAATAGAAACAAAGGGAACAAGAAATATTTTCAATCTCAAAACACCTGAGCAGCTTAAGATCCATTGTGGAATGGAGCATTTTAAAGCTCTTGAAAACGGTATGGAAATGCACGTTGCAACTTCTGATTGGGATGAGATAAAAGCGAACAGATGATAGGTGGTGTTAAAGTTAATGGATTGCATAAATCAAGTAGTTTTACATAAAGTCTGGGGCAAAGGAACAATCGTTGAACTTAATAAAAATATTATAGATGTTTCTTTTGAATGTGGCATCAAAAAATTACAGTTTCCGACGGCTTTTGAAAAGTTCCTCATAGCTGAAAATCCTAAATTTCAGGAATTTGTACTTTCTCTTATAACGGAGGAAAAGGCAAAGGAAGAAGCAGAGGTAAGAGCTAAACTAGAGGAACAGGAAAGACTAAAAGCAAAGCTTGCTGAAATAAAAGAGCCCAAGCCCGGAAGAAGCCAGAAAAAGGTAGAACGGGAAAACATTGCATTTAAGTGCAACTTCTGCGATGGTGGCGCCGATGATGAACATTTAGGTTTCAGAGGTCCATGCAGTGATACACTTATAAATTATAATATTGAGGTTGCCTGTCATACTTGGTGCTGCAGTGATGATGCTCCGTGTGCTATGTATTATGATGGAGATATTTCTCGTGAAGAGCTTGAAGAGCAGTGTGAGGGAGACGGATTTGTTTGCTATGAAAGCAAAATGCTTGAAAACTGGAGAGCGCATGCCGGTTATGTTGTAACCGGTGAAAATAAAAACCGTCCTATGAAGCTCAGTAAAGTTCAGGTTAACAGTCTGGCAATTCTTACTACAAGATACCCGGATACAAAAGAGAAGGACAGATTTGTTTTCGGTGTATTTCTTGTAGAGGATGCTTTTGAAGGCGATGCTCATGAAGAAGGTTATGTGTCAACAACATCAAAATATAAGATTGAACTTTCTCCAAAAGAAGCAGAGCAGATAAAGTATTGGAACTATTACTTTAATAAAAATGCTCCGGATGATATTTCATGGGGACAGGGCTTGCACAGATATGTTGATGATATACAGGCGGCACAAATTCTAAAAGATATTATGAATCTTAAAAAAGACGAAACTGATGGGTCTCTCGCTGAAGAACTCTTTGAGCATTTCTGTAAAATTAACGGAATAGATACCAATGAGATACCGAAAAATAACGGTGCACTTTTAAGATGAAAATATAAGTTACGAGGGATAAATGATGAGTGATATACAAAATGCAACGCCGTACTACATATTCATAACATGCTGCGATGTTCCAATGATGATTGGTAAAACAGGGCAGTATGTAAGAAAAGTCAAAAACGCAATGTCATTCACACACAAAATTGATGCTCTTGAATATGTGGATAAGCACGGATATAACAGAATTGCAACGGTGAGAAAAATAAAAACTTGTAAATAATTTATCAGGCATTCCAAACGGCAATCTGCATTTTTTGTTGAACAAGAACAAAGTAAGCTCGTCGCTGTACCTGCGGAGCGGAGGTAATCATTTTATTTGGTAATATATATGGAGAGAGGAATGATATAAATGGCAGAAAAATACGGAACAGTGCCAAAAAAATTCACCAAAGCATGGTGGAGCTGGTACTGGATGTATTATAAAAGTCATACTATTTGCACCTTATTTGTTTTGTTGTTGATTTGTATAACTGTTGTAGATTACATAACATCAGAAAAGTACGATGTAACGTTGACATATGCAGGTCAAGCATATATCAACGACTCTGTACAGGCAAAAATAGAGGAAGTAATTTCTCCATTATGTGATGATCTGGACGGCAACGGTGAAAAGTCACTCTTTTTCTCGTGTCTTGATGTAGATATGTCATCTACAGACATTGAATATTTACAGGCAAGAAAGTTCAAAATTGAAATGGCATTTGCTGAAGACAAAACTTATCTTTTTATTATGGATAAATCCATGGCTGAAGTTTATCAGGGGGAAAATGTTGACACTTGTGCTTTCGCTCCACTTGATGATTGGGTAACGTCAGACATCTCCAGCCTAGGGACCTACACAGCCCACGGCGAAGCTTACGGAGTAGATATTTCCGAAATTAAAATTTTCAAAGATGTTGGTATTAAAACCGATGAACTGTATATGTTTATGAGGTACTACCCCCGCGAAGAACAGAAAAAAGAACACCTTAAAGGTTACGAGGCATCAATTGAACTTGCAAACAGAATTATATCATCAAATTATAACGAGGTGGTTTAAAGAACCACCTCGTTATAATTTATTCGCTTATTTAGGCTGCTTGCCGATGTAAGCGAGGATACCGCCATCTACATAGAGAATGTGACCATTAACTGCATCAGATGCGTTAGAAGCAAGGAATACAGCAGGACCAACAAGCTCTTCGGCGTCAAGCCATCTGCCTGCAGGAGTCTTTGCACAGATGAAGCTGTCAAAAGGATGACGGCTACCGTCAGCCTGCTTCTCACGAAGAGGTGCTGTCTGAGGAGTAGCTATATAACCGGGTCCGATACCGTTACACTGAATGTTGAATTCACCGTACTCTGAGCAGATGTTGCGTGTCAACATCTTAAGACCGCCCTTTGCAGCTGCATATGCAGATACAGTTTCACGACCAAGCTCACTCATCATTGAGCAGATGTTTATGATTTTACCGCCACCCTTTTTAATCATCGCGGGGATAACTGCCTTTGATACGATAAAGGGAGCGTTAAGGTCAACATCGATAACCTGTCTGAATTCTGCAGCAGTCATTTCGTGCATAGGAATTCTCTTGATGATACCTGCATTGTTAACGAGAATGTCGATAACACCAACCTCTTCCTCAATTTTAGCTACCATAGCGTTAACGCCATCCTCGTCGGTAACGTCACAAACGTAACCGTGCGCCTTGATGCCGTCTGCCTCGTAAGCTGCAAGTCCCTTGTCAACGAACTCCTGCTTAATGTCGTTGAAAACGATGGTTGCACCTGCTGCAGCAAGTCCCTTTGCAATTGCATAGCCGATGCCGTAGGATGCTCCGGTGATAAGAGCTACCTTACCTTCGAGATTAAAAATCTGAGTGTTTGCCATTTCGTTTTTCTCCTTGTTATTTATTTTATCTAAGTTCTTTGGTTTCGATGTGATCCATATCGGTGAATTCCTGATTCTCACCGCACATTGCCCAGATGAACGAGTAATTTCTCGTGCCTACACCGGAGTGAATAGACCAAGAGGGAGAGATAACCGCTTCCTCATTGTGCATGATGATGTGTCTGGTTTCCTTGGGCTCGCCCATCATGTGGAAT
>JAZSHP010000153.1:0-42061 GCA_045533355.1 Candidatus Fimenecus sp. | reverse complement strand
GGTCATAGTTTGCAGAAGCAAATACCCACTCCTCGCCCATACATCTACCAACGTAGAAGAGGGAGAATACGCAAACAACAATAAGTACAATGATTGGGAAAAGAAGGTCGATAACCTTTGCCTTTGTAGTAGCAGGTGTATCGTCCTCTCCAACTTCTGTGCCACTTGTGAATAAATCACCCTTAAGAGCATTTTCTTCATGTAACTTCATTGGGCCATAATCGAACTTCATAAGTGTAATTGTAATGATGAAAACGAATGTGAGAAGTGAATAGAAGTTATATGGAATTGCCTTGCAGAAAAGAGCGATACCCTGTCCATCGGGAGCGTAACTTGAAACAGCTGCTGCCCATGATGAAATAGGTGCAATCATACAAATAGGTGCTGCAGTAGCATCAATTATATATGAAAGTTTTGCACGAGAAATCTTGTTCTTATCTGTAACAGGACGCATAACTGCACCAACTGTAAGACAGTTGAAATAGTCATCAATAAAAATAAGCACACCGAAAAGGAATGTCGCAATTGCAGCTCCAACCTTTGTTTTAACATGCTTTGCTGCCCAATCTCCAAAAGCCTTTGAGCCGCCTGCTTTATTAAGAAGTGCAACAATAATACCAAGAAGCACAAGGAATGCAAAAATACCTGCACTTCCTGAAACAGCTGAGGTTACACCCTCTGTAACAACAGAGTCAACTGTATGAATAACATTGAATTTTGTTGACAACAAGCCACCTACAACAATACCTACAAAGAGTGAAGAATATACTTCTTTTGTTATAAGAGCAAGTCCAATTGCCACAACTGGTGGGAACAAAGACCAG
Organism: Candidatus Fimenecus sp.; assembly: GCA_045533355.1. Classification (GTDB taxonomy): domain Bacteria; phylum Bacillota; class Clostridia; order Oscillospirales; family Acutalibacteraceae; genus Fimenecus. The sequence continues at coordinate 41,237 of JAZSHP010000153.1, read as the reverse complement.
AGAGTACCAACAGGCTCTGTAATTGAACCGGTAAATGAGCAAACCACACCGAATGCAATAACAAAAGCAATGATGAGTACTGAAGAAATTATGCTTTTCTTTTTCATAACTACCATCCTTTTTTATTAATAATTTGTTAATATAATTTGTATTCAATATACCATATTCGTCGAGATTTGTCAATTGTACCTTGAATATTATAGAAATTTATCATATAATATATTTATAAAATTTTAAAGTAGGTGAAAATATGATAAAAAACGTAGCGATGTTCAAGTTGAGCTATGGTTTATTCATTTTAAGCGCACACGAAAACGGAAAAGACAATGGGTGCATTATAAATACTGCTACCCAAGTTACTGACAATCCTAAAAGAATGACAATTGCAATAAATAAAAATAACTTTACTTGCGGAATGATTGAACGAACAAAAAAATTTACTATATCTATTATTTCACAGGAAGCAAGTTTTGACATTTTTAAAAGATTTGGGTTTGCAAGCGGAAAAGATGCTGATAAATTTGCAGGATATAATGACCATTACAGAACAGAAAATGGTACCTTTTTTATTTGCGAAGGAACAAACGCATATATTTCCTGTACTGTTACGGATATAATTGATTGTGGCTCTCATTTATTATTTATTTCCGATGTAACAGAGGCTGAGACATTATCCGATATTCCTTCTGCAACATATCAATACTATTTTGATAATATCAAACCAAAACCTGATGCACCAAAGAAAAAAGGTTATGTTTGTAAAATATGCGGATATGTTTATGAAGGTGACGAATTGCCTGAAGATTTTGTTTGTCCGCTATGCAAACACGGTGCAAGTGATTTTGAACCGATTAAATAAAAGAAAGAGGTAGTCGGCGTGCTCAAATAGAGATTTAATAGGTTTTAATCCTATTCTTTCCGTTAATACTTCACGAAAAACCCTCGTAAGGCACAAAGCATTACGAGGGTTTTATCATTTTGTCTAAACAAAAATTATATGGATTAAAACTGCTTTGCACATTAAACTTTGTTAGTTTGGATGCAAAACAAGGCATAAATGTGAAGTAACCCTGACGGGTTTCAAGCATTTTAACGAAGTTTTGCGCCAAAATAATTAGTTTAATGCTGTTAAATCCCTAATTGAACATGCCGTTAAATGCTACCTCTTTTTTTAAGTCTTTTAATTTGATTTTCAGTTAGATATCCTTTACTAATAAGATGTAAAAGTATCTTCTTTTTCTCATTGTCAATAATATTTTTCTCTTTCAAAAAAATCACCGCTAAACATTATGCGGATTATTGAGAATTTATAACTTTTTATTCTTTTTAATAACAATATTTCCAATGACAACAAGTATTAAACCAATAAGCAATGCAGAAACAAGAATAATATTAAGTTTATTATCTCCGACTTCGCTCTCATTCTTTTCAGAAATCTCATTTTCTTCAACTACTTCAGTTGTATTATCTGTTATAATTTCTGATGTGCTTTCATCTGTTTCAATCACACTGTCATTTATAATGGTAACAACTGAATTGTTAACATTATATGAAAGCTTTGTAAGATTAGAGTCGACCAAATCACCAGGCTCAGGGATAGTAAGTTTAAGTTCAGCATCGCCATAAGCCGTTTCAAGTGTTTTAAAGGTAACACTCATAAGTATTCCTTCAGATATTATTGATGATGAGCCTGACAAATAAGTAAATCTTACATAAGAACTATCCTTCTTGATATTTCGGATACTAATATTGGCTTTCGGGTCAAGTATGGCGCCTTCTTTTGCTGAAACAAACTCAAGTTTTGAATCATCATAATTTATATCAACCGTAGCACCGCTTATGTTTGAATTACCACTTACATATAAATGAAGAGTAATCTCATCTCCGGCATAAACCTGCTCACCTGTTATTGTAAAAGTTACAGGGTCTTCAGCAAAAGTCATAAAACTAAATATAGACAAAAGAAGTATGAAAGAAATAATAACTGACATAATTTTTTTCATTTTAATCACCAAATAGATATTAGCATAAAAACATAACAAATACAAGAAAAAATCCTTCGCTCGAAAGCGAAGGATAATATTTAATCTTTTAATGAGGATGATAAAAATTCCTTAAGTCTTTCACTCTTAGGATTTTCAAACAATTCCGAAGGAGTGCCCTCCTCTTCAATGATACCATCTGCCATAAAAATAACTTTATCTGAAACATTCTTAGCAAAGTTCATTTCATGAGTAACAATAACCATTGTATTCTCACCATTTTTAAGTTCCTTTATAACACGAAGTACTTCACCTGTAAGCTCAGGGTCAAGAGCACTTGTTGGCTCATCAAAACATAGGACATCCGGTGAAAGTGCTAATGCTCGTGCAATCGCAACTCTTTGCTGTTGACCACCTGACAATTCACAAGGATATGCATTAACTTTTTCAGCAAGACCAACACTTTTAATGAGTTCCATTGCTTTTTGGTTAATTTCTTCATCAGAACCTTTTTTTAACAATGTAGGTGCTAATGTAACATTTTTTAAAACTGTGTATTGAGGAAATAAGTTAAAGTTTTGAAAAACAAGACCAAAATGAAGTCGGTTCTGACGAATTTCCTCATCATTGAATTTTGTTTTTACATTTCCATCAAATAAAAGTTTATCTTTGACACTAATTGTACCTTTATCAGGCGTTTCAAGGAAATTCAAGCATCTGAGTAAAGTTGTTTTACCGCTACCTGATGAACCGATAAGTGCTAAAACCTCACCTTTTTCCAAAGAGAAATCAATACCCTTAAGGACTTCTGTTTTTCCAAAGCTTTTATAAATATTTTTCACTTCAAGCCAAGACATATTAACTCCTCCTTAAGTTCTGAAATAATTGAGTTTTTTCTCAAGTCGACCTAATACAATTGTCAAAATACCACTGAAAATAAGATAATACAAGCCAGTGAAGAACAATGGCCATATCTCACCTGCAATACCCTGTGAGCCTTTCATAAAGGCCTGTCCTGCCCAGATGATTTCTTGCAAAGCAATAATTCTTGCAAGAGATGTATCTTTAACAAGTGTGATGATTTCATTTGACATTGGTGGTAATACATTTTTAATCATTTGTAAAAGTGTGATTTTAAAGAAAATCTGTGATTTTGTTAAACCAAGTACCTGTCCGGCTTCTTGCTGACCACGAGGCACTGCCTGAATACCACCTCTGTATATTTCAGAGAAATAACAAGCATAATTTATAATAAATGCTGTAACTGATGCTATGAATCTACCTTCTTCACCACTACCCCAAATATTGTTATGGAAAACAAGACCTGGTAAATAGTAAATAACAAGAAGTTGAAGCATTAACGGAGTACCTCTGATAACCCATACTAATGTTTTAACAACTGCACTCAATGGTTTAAACTTAGACATAGAACCAAAGGAAATCACAAGTCCTAATGGTAACGCTCCAACCAAAGTAATTATAAATAATTTTAATGTTTGAATAAATCCAACATTTAACGCATCAAATACTATTGGAAATTGTTCGATAAATGACAACTATAACACCCTATCTAATTTATTACACCAAAAGAAGAGAGTGCATATAACACTCTCTTCTTAATTTTTAAATACTTTAAGAATTACTTAATAAGAGCTTCCTGAACACCATAAGTTTCAGCAACTTTCTGAGCATTGCCGTTAGCTATTTCAGCATCAAAGAACTTATTGAATTCAGCAACAAGGTCAGAACCCTTACGGAAACCAACACCATATTCTTCACTGTTAAGACCTGCTGTATATGTAAGGTTTGCATAACCTGTGCCTTCACCAATCATAGCACCAGCCATAAGTGAGTCGATGATTGCAGCGTCGCATGTACCTGCAGCAACTTCTGAAAGAGCAGTTGCCTGGTCAACAACTTCTGTAAACTGGAAGTTATTTGCAACAGCCTGGTCCTTACCTGCCGAACCTGCTTCAACTGCGAATTTAAGGTCTTTACAATCAGCAGCTGTCTTATACTGGTCAGCTTTATCTGCCGGAACAACGATTACCTGAGCATTGTTACAATATGGCTTTGAGCAATCCATACCAGCTTTAACTTCATCAGTAAGTGTCATACCGTTCCAAACACAGTCAATGTTTTTGCCATCAAGTTCCATAATCTTGTTATCCCAGTTGATTTCAACGAATTCAACTTCAACACCAAGATAAGCAGCAAAAGCTTTTGCCATATCAGCATCAAAGCCTATCCAATTACCATCTTTGTCCTGATAGTCCATTGGTGCGAAATCAGTAATACCAACAACAAGCTTACCTTTTTCTTTAACGTATTCCATATCTGTCTTAGCTGCTTCTTCATTTTTCTTGTCACCACATGCTGAGAAACAAAGAGCAACCATAAGTACTGCCATAAGGACAGCAAGGATTTTTTTCATTTTCATAATAATAACTCCTTTTTAATGTATTAAAGTGTTAATGTACTACTATAATACAACACTATATCATATTTGTCAACACTTATTCCAATTCCTCTATCATTTTTTTAAATAATCTCTCTGCTTTTGCACATTCATCCTTAGATTCGTTTGATTTTTTGAAAACAAGAAATATTGATGAAAAAATTATTACACCCATAATAATCGTTGTTGTCGTTTCAATTTCCAGATTCTGAAATCTGTAGTACAAATATGCAAATATTCCGCAACAAGCAAGTATATATATAATTCTGATAACAGGGTCGTAAAGTTTATCATATACCATTGCATACTCGATATATGCACCCTCTTCATCCTCACCAATATCAACAAGATAATAATATCTTTCAAAAGTCTGAGGTTGAAGCTGATTATTTCGTTTATATATGTACTTTAATTTATACATTTTATCAAGCTTATAATATTTCCCAAAAATCCCGGTCATATCATCTTCTGCAGTAGGAGTTTTGAATGCAAGATTCAGCTTTTCACGAATTTCAAGAGTTGTCATATCAAGATAAATCTTTTTTGGTTCGGTTATTACCTTATAATGCACTTTATTTATTTTCATATTAATCACCTTATGATATTTTATAACAATTGTCTTGAACTTTCAAGTTGAAATAACAACTAAGATGTGATATATTAAATTTATATGATTTGAGGTGTAAAAATGAAAAGTTTTACAATTAATAAAAATGATGCTGACCAGCGTCTTGATAAGTTTATCACTAAAAGTGTACCACTTCTGCCGAAAACACTTTTGTATAAATATATACGTATAAAAAGAATAAAAGTTAACGGTAAACGAGCTGAAATATCAACAAGGCTTAATATTGGTGATATTGTTGATATGTATATCAATGATGAATTTTTTGAGAAAGCACCTGAAAAATATGATTTCCTCAAAGCATCAAAAAATCTTAACATTATCTATGAAGACGAAAACATTATTCTTTGCGATAAAAAGGTTGGTGTACTCTCCCACCCTGACGATAACGAATATATTGATACACTTATTGGAAGAATAAAAAGATACCTTTATGAAAAGGGCGAATACAAGCCTGATGACGAGGCTTCTTTCGTGCCTTCACTTGTAAACAGAATCGACAGAAATACAGGCGGAATTGTAATAGCTGCAAAAAATGCTGAAACACTTCGTATTCTCAACCAGAAAATGAAGGACAGAGAGCTTCACAAATTCTATCTTTGCATAGTTCACGGAGAAATCAAGAAAAAATCAGGACTTCTTGAGGGCTATCTTGTTAAAGACGAAAACAAAAACAAAGTTACTGTTTCTAAAAAGAAGATGGATGACTCAAAAGAAATCCGTACTAAATATAATGTGGTTGATAGTGATGGTGAATTGAGTCTTGTTGAGGTTGAATTACTTACAGGTCGAACACATCAAATCAGAGCACATTTTGCATCAATCGGTCATCCGCTTTTAGGTGACGGAAAATACGGTACTAACGCTCAAAACAAGAAATACGGCTATAAAAAACAATTTTTATATTCATATAAATTGGTTTTTGATTTTACAACAAATGCTGGAATACTTGAATACCTAAATCACAAGGAATTTGAAGTTAATGATGTATGGTTTAAAAATGAGTTTTATAATAAAGGACTATAATCTATGGAATATTTAATTTCTACAGTCGAAAAAGAATTAAACACAAAAGTCAAAAATGTATATCCTATCGGAAATGGTTCAACTGCATCTTGCTACGCTGTTGAGATTTCTAATTATCCTTTCAAATTGGTTGTTAAAACAAGTTCACATTATGAATTAATGCTTGAAGAAATGAAAATGAACAATTTTATAAGAGAAAGAGTTCATTTTAAAATTCCAGAAACATATTTTATTTCAAATCATAATAGCATGACATATGTTGGAATGGAATTTATAGAAGGAATAAGTGGCAGAAACTTAAAACTATATCAAATTAAAAATAAAAAACATTTATCAGAAAATATTATTAAATGTTTTACTAATATGCAAAGTGTTAAAAACGATAAATTTGGTTCATATAACAATCCTACATACACCACATGGAAAGACTATTATTGGGATTTCTTTTGTAATTTATACAATTTTGCAACAAAAAAATATTATAGTGGTGAAATTGATAAAAGAACAATTAAAGCATTAGATTGTATTAAATATAACTTTAATACAATATTCTCTGAAACAAGCAAAACAGCTTCTCTTTCTCATGGAGATTTTTGGACTCCAAACATGATTTTTGATATTGAAAAATCAGAACTTGCCGGAGTGATTGATCCGTTTAATACAAGATTTGTAGAGCCAGAATATGAATTATTTTGTTTTACATTGGGTCTTGGTCAAAAATTAAAATTATATAAAAAATATAAAAAACAAACTCAAGTAACAAAATATTGTGATTTAAAAATTGAACTATATGCCCTTTGTAACGAAATTGATTGGTGGATGCGACTGGGTAAAATTGACACAATAAGTTATATTCAAATGCGAGCGAAAAGGCTAATACGACAAATTAAAAAAAATAAATTAAAGAGGTAGAAAGGCAATGCCTTTCTACCTCTTTTATGTAATAAGATTTAGTCTAAAAACTTTAAGCTCTTGATGATTGGTGCATCTACAGCTTTGCCCTGGAAAACATAGAACAAGCAAATGTATCTGATAATATTAAGAACACCAATGCAAATAATTGCAACAATAGGAACAATAAATGTAAATGATAAAATCGCTGCTGCAAGTGTCAACAATGAATTAAGCACCATAATTTTAATTTCCTGGCGAATATGGAACTTTAAGTATGGAGAATTATTGTTTGCAAGTAAAGCAATTATTACCCCAATAAATCCCGCAAGATACACTAACATACACAAAAGTTTGTTTTCTGAAATATCTTTTGCATCAAATTCGGCAGTATGGTCACCATCGTTAACTTTAGCATTCTGATAATCAGCGGATGAACTATAAACATCATTTGAATTATCAGCTACCGGACTACCACATCCTGCACAAAAAATTGAATCATCAGCAATTGAGTTATTACATACAGGACATACTTTCATAATAAATTCTCCTTTTCAATTCACAAAATTACTAGTAAATTTAGTATATTTATTATATATGATTGTAATTTAAAAATCAATACACATTTATTTAATCATTTCCGCGAACTGTTCTTCGTTTATTATTGTTATTCCTAAGTCAGTTGCTTTCTGGAGTTTTGAGCCTGCCGCCTCACCTGCTAAAACATAGGTTGTTTTCTTTGATACAGATGAAGATGCCTTTCCACCGTAGGACTCAATAATCTCCTGTGCCTCTTTTCTGCCATAAGTTGAAAGTATGCCTGTAAGCACAAAGGTCATACCCTCAAAGCGATTATCCTTGATTTCACGTTTGCATTCCATATTAAGTCCAAATGATTTTAACTCTTCTACCATTTGTTTTGTCTGTGAGAGTGAGAAAAATTCAACCACTGAATCAGCCATAATTTCGCCAAAGCCCTCAATATTAAGGATTTCTTCTTTAGTTGCTGAAATTATGTTATCAAGTGTCAAAAAGTGGTCAGAGAGTAATTTTGAAGCCTTTTGACCTATATGACGGATGCCAAATGCAAACAAGAGCTTTGACAAATCATTTTCCTTTGACTTTTCAATAGCATTTCGCATATTATCTGCACTTTTTTTGCCCATACCATCAAGTTGTGCAATTTTATCATAATCAATTCTGAAAATATCTGAAACCTTATTGATTAGCCCTTTATTCAAAAGTGTTTCTAACACAGCGTCACCGAGACCTTCGATATTCATAGCATCTCGAGAACAGAAATGAATAAGTACTCTTAAAAGTTGAGCCGGACAATCAGGATTGTCACAACGGATTGCAGCCTCACCATCTTCACGATGCACAGGTGAATTACAAGACGGACAGAATATAGGCATTTCATAAGGAATAGCGTCCTCTTCGTGCTTAACGACCGAAACAACCTCCGGAATAATGTCACCGGCCTTACGAATGATAACTGTATCCCCTATTCTTATCCCTTTTTCATTTATAAAATCCTGATTATGAAGCGTTGCTCGACTTACAGTTGAACCTGCAACCAAAACAGGTTCAAAAACAGCAGTTGGAGTCAACACACCTGTTCGACCAACATTGATTTCAATGTCAACAAGCTTTGTTTCCTTTTCTTCAGGCGGATATTTATAAGCCAATGCCCATTTAGGAAATTTAGCAGTACTACCGATAACTTCTCTCATGGAGAAATCATCAGTCTTGATTACCGCACCGTCAATATCAAACGGTAATGTATATCGAATTTCACCAATTCGTTCAATTTCCTTTAATGTATCATCTATATTATTGAATTTATTAAAGAATGGAATTGTTTTAAATCCTAATTCATTTAAAAATACAAGTGACTCGTAATGTCCTTTAATTTCTGCACCTTGAACCTGCTGAATATTGAAAACATAAATATCAAGGTTACGCTCTGCTGTTATTTTAGGATTTTTTTGTCTCAAGCTTCCTGCAGCTGCATTTCTTGGGTTTTTAAATGGCTTTTCACCATTAAGCTCCTGTTTTTCCACAATCTTTAAAAAGACTTCACGCGGCATATATACTTCGCCACGAACTTCAATAAACGGAATATCCTTTTTGAGTCTTAATGGAATTGATTTTACAGTACGAAGATTTGCAGTTATATCTTCACCCTGAACACCGTCACCACGGGTTGACCCTCGTGTAAACACACCATTAGTATACTCAAGTGAAACTGAAAGACCGTCAATTTTAGGTTCAACAACATATTCGGAATTTACGAATATATCTTTAACTCTTTTATCGAAATCACGAACTTCCTTATGGTTAAAAGCATCCTGCAGACTTTCCATTTTCACTGTATGAACTACGGTTTCAAAAAGTCCGTCAGCCTGACCACCTACTCTATGTGTTGGTGAATCTGCCGTTAAAAGCTCAGGATATTCCTTTTCTATTGAATCTAGTTCACGCATCAGCATATCATATTCATAGTCAGAGATATCATTTTCATTTTCAACATAATATCTGTAAATATGATGATTCAACTCTTTTCGGAGTTGTTCTGCTCTTATCTTCTTTTGTTCAAAATCAGTCATCTGTTTCACCTTAATTTATCAATATAATAAAAGCTGAAATATCTAAATTATTTCAGGGAATAATGTAGCAGGGTGATTTTATGAAAAACATTGAAAAATACGCTACGATTTTCGTCATCGGTGGTCTCGGTTATGGTCTTTTAGAAATAATATTCCGCGGATTCACACACTGGTCAATGATTATAACCGGTGGGTCCGCATTACTCTCTCTTTATCTTATAAATCAAGCTTTCCCTGACCATTCAATAATTATTAAATCATTAATAGGTTGTTCAGTAATAACAATAATGGAATTTACAGTTGGCTTGATTGTAAACAAACTATTTCCATTCGGTGTATGGGATTATACCGGTTCACCTGATAATATTCTTGGCGTTATTTCTTTGCGATTTACACTTTGCTGGTTTGTGATTTCTTTTATTATGCTATCTTTGTTTATCACTATACAAAAGATAATTAATTTGCAGAAATCTTAAAAACTTTAACTCCATGAGGCTTAATATTAGCTGATATACTGTCTGTAATAATACATTCTGTTTTATCCCACAACTCATAACAACGATATTCCTTTGTATGTGGTAAAGTAACATTTACAACATTATGAATATCACTCATTTTGCAATTCATTTCAGTTTCAGAATTTGTTTTATTGAAGAAGCAGACAGCTACTTCGTTATTTTCAAGAGGTTTTACAAGAATGTCCTTCAATCCTTTTTTGATTCGGATACACTGAATTCCAAGTGGGTCCTGGTTAACAGCAATTACATCCTTGTTTGTAAGAATCTGCAACACCTTATTATTAACATCAACAGTACCGTCATATTTAATAAATTCTCGAATATCATTACCAAGAATAAGTGGCGCTGCCATCATAGACCATAAAGTGAAATGAGATTTATTCTCTTCAAATGTGAGTTTTCCATTTCCTACTTCTAGCATATCAGGGTCATTGAACGAACCCGGTCTTGCATATTTATCAAGACGCACGTTAAATTCGTAAATACCCATAACAGATGCCCAGTTTGGTTGAATATCAGGAGTTGTTCTCCATATATTACCTGCTTTTCCGCCCCATTTCCAAGGCTTATTCCAACCCCATTCGCAGATAGAATAGAGAATTTTCTTTTCAGGGCAATTATTTTCTTCAGCATATTTTTTAGTAGCTCTTACAAGCTCTTTACCCATATTTTCATACTGAATAGCAGCACTATCCATTGGTGAAGCAACAGGATTTGTAATAGAAATAGTGTTCGTTCCCTTTTTAAGACGAATTTTAATCTGTCTTCTGCCTTCTCGTGAAAATGCTTTTTGTTCAGCTATCAAAAAGTCATATTTATCTGTATCATTAACAGTAATCACACAGAACTGACCTTTTGTTGTATTCTTTTTCATAATAAGAGTAAAGACATATTCACCATCATCAGGTACAACAATATTATTGAATTCAATTTTACCAAGACCACTGCAAAGACCTTTTACATAACTTTGTGAAACATCCTCATAAACGACTTTTGCATCACCTGACAAGGTAGCCTCTTTTGCTCTGAATACAAGCTCTTCATTCAATCCGTTTCCGATTATTGAAATACTGTCAATATACGGAGCATCAGTAGGAATAAGAACATGGTGACAATAGTCATATTTGAAATATTCAATTCCCCATTCAGCAAAGGTTTCAGCATCTATTCTCTCATTATAAAGAGAAGCCGGTAAATCCTCACAAGTAAGTGTACCATTTGAGGAATAAATACCAAGTTTCATTCCCATATTATTGACTTGTTCAACAAGCCATTTAATTCCATGAGGAAATGTTGATAAATCTCCTTGCAACTTACCATTCTCATCTCTCATTGAGGATTGCCAGCAATCGTCAAGATTAACATAAATATATCCGGCATCTGCAAGACCTGATTTTTTCATAGCATCTGCAATTTCAAGAATTACCTTTTCATCAATTCTCTGTCTGAAAATATTCCAACTTGACCATCCCATTGGTGGTGTGAGCGCTGCACCATTATTATACATTTCATCCTTTGAATAATGAAATTTAGTTTTTTCAAGTGCTTTTTTTATCTCGCATTTAGGACAAATGTCTTTTTTCTTAAAATACAAAATACTGCCACCTATTGCTGTGCCTACTGCAGCAAGTCCAGAAATAATAGATAAACCTTTTTTCATAGTATTTTCCTCACAATACAAAACAGGTCAGATGGTTTTTTGCATCATCTGACCTGTAATATTAAATGTTACGGCCTAAATGCCGAATATATTATTCCTCAACAGGAGCCTCTACAACTGCTTCAACTTCAACAGTTTCAACTTCTGCAGCTTCTTCAACAGGAGCTTCTTCAACTACTGGTGGCTCAAGAAGTGCTTTGATTGAAAGACTAACTCTCTTCTTATCGAAATCGATTTCCATAATCTTAGCCTTAACAACTTCGCCAACCTTAAGAACTTCTGCAGGTGTTCCGATATGCTTGTAAGCAATCTGTGAAATGTGAATAAGACCATCTACACCAGGAATAATCTGTGCAAATGCACCGAATGATGTAAGGCTGACAATCTTACACTCAACTTCACTGTCAACAGGATAATCACGCTTGAGAATTTCCCATGGATTATCTTCAATCTTCTTATAGCCAAGTGAAATCTTCTTGTTTTCTCTGTCAAGTTCCTTAACAAAAACTTCAACAGTGTCGCCAACTTTAACGATTTCTGATGGATGCTTAATTCTCTGCCATGAAAGTTCAGAAATATGTACCATACCGTCTACACCGCCAAGGTCAACGAAAGCACCATAGTTTGTAAGGCTTCTTACTGTACCTGTATAAACTGCACCTTCACTAACATTTGCCCAGAAAGCATCTTCAACTTCCTTTTTCTTAGCAGCTGCAACCTCACGAATTGAACCAACTACTTTTCTTCTCATCTTGTTAACTTCGATGATTTTGTATTCAACAGTTGTGTTAACAAGTTCTTCAAGAGAATCATTTCTTCTCATTTTTGCAAGAGAAGCAGGAACGAATACCTTGATTGCACCATCCTGAACAAATACACCCTTATTGTCACCAACGATACCAGTAACACGGCCTGTACGAACAGAATCGTCTGCTTCAAGATTTTCCCAAATAGCACCACGGTCATAAAGACGCTTTGAAAGTTTGATTGTGCCTTCAACGTCATTTGTCTTCATGATACGAAGCTTGATTTCGTCGCCAACCTTAAGCTCTGCTTTTGGGTCAGCTGATGGATCATCACTATATTCATCAAAAGACACATAGCCTGTATGCTTTCTGCCTGCGATTTCAACCTGAATTTCAGTTGCAGTGAATCCTACAACAGTACCAATAACGTTCTGGTCAGAACTCATTGTGCTGAGTGATTCTTCAAGCATCTGTTCAAAGCCTGCTGTCTCCTCCATATTAATTGTGTTTGCATTTTCAAAATTCTCGGACATAGTTTTTAGTACCTCCTTAATTATACTATCGGGCGTTGATGCACCCGCAGTAACGCCTATTGACTGAACATCACAAAAGGCTATGTCCAAAAGCTCTTTTGCCGTTTCAATCAAATAAGTCGGGCAGTTAGCTTCACATACTGCTTTAAGCTTAGCGGTATTTGAGCTTGACCTTCCGCCTATTATTATCATAATATCATTTTTTTGTGATAATAATAAGGCTTCTGCCTGTCTTTCTTCGGTCGCACTACATATTGTATCAAAAATAATTGCATTTGTATAGTATAAATTTATTATTTTTATACATTTTTTCCATTCTTTTATGCTAAAAGTAGTCTGAGACACCACAATAAATGGTTTTTCAGCATCGAACGAATAATTTTTAAATATATTTTCCAATTCATCAACGGAATTAAAAATATGACAATCGCCATTACAATAACTCTTTATTCCCACAACTTCAGGGTGATTTTTATCACCCGCAATAAGTGTCGGAATTGACTCCGTTGTGTTTTTTTCACAAATTCTATGAATCTTTTTTACAAATGGACATGTAGCATCAATATAGTCAAGGTTATTTTCCTGACAATATTTCAAGGTTTCTTTTTCTACACCATGTGTACGGATAACAACTTTTTTATTTTTTGTTGCATGACGTATATCTTCAATTATATTTACACCTTTAGACGATAAATCCTCAATTACCTGCGGATTATGTATTATCGGACCTAATGTACAGATGTTTTCACCATTTTCAACAAGCTCATAGAGCATATTAACCGCACGATTTACTCCGAAACAAAATCCTGCAGTTTTTGCAAGTGTTATTTTGTCTTGCATTTCTTTCTAAGCTCCCTCCAAAGAAGAACAATTCTGTCCATAACCATATTTGCAACTTCTTTGTTTTCTTTTGTTCCGCCATCTTCTGTAAAATTCATTTCATCATATTTGATAGCTTCACCGAACTTAACAAAAACTCTTGAACCGAATTTTCCGCGTTCTTCAACGCAAATTGCAGCCGGAACAACATCGCACTGTGCATTTCTTGCTATAAAACCAACACCGGATTTTGCCTTTTTAGGATAACCATCTCTTGAACGAGTACCCTCAGGGAAAATACAGAGAACTTTACCTTGCTTCACAAGTTCACTTGCATAATTAACTGCTTCCAAATCACCTTTTCCACGAACAATCGGGAATGCATTACAACTCTTTAAAACTGCTCTTGCAATAGGATTCTTGAACGCTTCATACTTAGCAACGAAGTGAAAAAGTCTCTTTTTTGATGCTGTTGCAAGAAAGATTGGGTCGTAAATAATAGAATGATTTGCTGCAATAACAAAACCATCTTCACGGTCAATATTTTCAAGGCCCTCAACCTCTAACTTAACTCGAGTTTTACAACAAAAGTTACACCAAGGTCTGTAAACATTAAAACCTTTACGTGTTTTATAATCACTGAAATCAAAATATTTCTTTTCTGACATTACATTTTCTCCTTAATTGTTTCAACAATTTTATTAATAGATTCTTCAAGGGTATATCCCGTTGTATTTATAATAACAGAATCTTCAGCAGGCTTCAAAGGTGCAATTTCACGATGAGAATCATTATAATCCCTTACACGTAAATCCTCAAGAACTTCTTTATAAGTAACCGTACTACCCTTCTCCTGAAGCTCCTTATATCTTCTCATAGCTCTTTCTTCATCATCAGCTGTTAAAAAGATTTTAACCTGTGCGTTAGGAAGAACAACAGTACCGATATCTCTGCCATCCATAATGCAATTATTATTTGCTGCAATGTCTCTCTGAAGGTCAAAAAGAAACGCTCTTACAGAAGGTATTGCCGATACATTGGATGCTGCCATTGATGCCTCCGGGAGTCTAATTTCGGTTGAAACATCATCGCCATTAAGGTATACATGCTGAATACCGTCTATAAATTTGAGTTCAACATTAATCTCAGAAAGCACAGCACCAACTGAATCAGAATCAGTTGTTTCTAAGCCTTTTCGAAGGCAATACACACCAACTGCTCTGTATAATGCACCAGTATCCACATAAATAAAACTCAACTCTTTAGATGCTGCTCGTGCAACAGTGCTTTTACCTGCACCTGCAGGTCCGTCAATTGCTACATTAATCATTTGCTTAACCTCACTCTATATTACTAGCAGAAAGTCCTGCTAAATGTCCTGTTGAAAATGCAATCTGCAAATTGAATCCACCGGTATAGCCATCACAGTCAATCACCTCACCGGCAAAATACAATCCTTTACAGATTTTACTTTCCATTGTTTTCGGATTAATTTCATTAATCCTGATACCACCTGAGGTAACTATCGCTTCGGATATGTCGTTAAAATCCATAACTGTTAATTTAAGTCCTTTAATGGTATCTATAATATTTTTTCGCATTTCTTTTGTTATCTGATTCACTTTTTCAGATTGCTTTATACGCGATAATCTCAACACAGGTGAAATCAAAGATTTTGGTAAAAGTAACGCAAGAACATTTGAAATTGATTTATTACTGTTATCGGCAAAATCGCGAAGAATTCTTGCATCAAGCTTTTCATGGGATAATGCCGGCTTCAAATCAATAAAAATCTCATAACGCTCTTTTTCCATCTCTCTCATATGAGCACTCGCAGAAAGAATCATTGGACCTGAAACACCAAAATGTGTAAAAAGCATTTCACCAAAATCGTCATATATTTCTTTTTTCTTCTTAGTGTCAACAACCTTGATAGCTACATTTTTAAGTGAAAGACCCATACATTCACTACAAATTCCTTCATAGCATCTGAGTGCGGATAAAGAAGGTCTTATATCAGTAATTGTATGCCCTACACTTTCAGCAAGTTTATATCCGTCACCCGTAGAGCCTGTTTTAGGATAGGACACACCACCTGTTGCAACAATTACTGAATCAGCATAATATTCATTTCCGAAATCAGTAATAACACCTTTAATGCAGTCATCCTCAGTTATAAGACTTACAACCCGTTCCTGTTTCCTCTTGACGCCCATTTCGGTTATATACGAGTTTAACGCATCGACAATATCGATTGCTTTATCACTTACCGGGAAAACACGATTTCCTCTTTCAACTTTAAGCTCAACTCCATAATCTTCAAAAAAATACATTACATCCTGTGAGTTAAAAGAAGAATATGCTCCGTATAAAAATCGACCATTCCCCGGAATATTAGAAATGAACTTCTGAACATCATCACCTATGTCGTTAGTAACATTACATCTACCCTTACCTGTAATAAAAACTTTTCGTGCAATCTTATCGTTTCTTTCTAAAAGTAAAACATCAGCACCATTTTCTGCAGCAGTGCCTGCAGCCATTGTACCCGCTGCACCTGCTCCCACAACAATTACCTTTTTACTCATTTTCGCCACCATCGGACTTATCGTATACCTGATATTCGTCCCATATTCTTTCAAGCTTATTGAAATTATTATATACTTCTTCACGTCGACTGAATGTAAGAGCAACAATCAGTGCATTAATAAGACTTAATGGTGCTACAAGCGAATCAACAACAGAAACAATATCACTTTTCGCAACAAGTAATGTATCAGAAAATTCTGCAATAGGAGAAACAACCGAATCAGTAATTGAAATAATATTTGCTCCTCTGTCATTTATAAATCTCAATGCATTTATCGTCTGCTTTGAATAACGAGGAAAGCTGATTGCAACACATACATCATCCTTATCAATTCTGAACATCTGCTCAAACATTTCACTACCGCTTGATGTATCAACAAGGATAACATTATCAAAAACAGGATTAAGATAAAAATAAAGAAAG
This sequence comes from Candidatus Fimenecus sp., assembly GCA_045533355.1. Lineage (GTDB taxonomy): Bacteria > Bacillota > Clostridia > Oscillospirales > Acutalibacteraceae > Fimenecus. The sequence goes on along the minus strand of JAZSHP010000153.1, from coordinate 24,357 downwards.
CTAGCCAACGCTGCGGAACTACGAACACCAAGAATATAAATTTTCTTTGCTTTATTAATCATTCCGACTGCTTTTTTAAATTCTTCTTCACTCACACTTTCAAGAGTATGTCTAATAAGCTCAATATCACCATTGAGAACCTTCTTAATAGCGTCATCCTCACCTATTAAACTGCTTGAAACTTCCATTCGTTGAACAGCTGTAAGTTTTGATTTTATCATCTGCTGAAGTTCTTTCTGCAACTCAGGATATCCTTTAAAACCCAATTCTGTGGCAAAACGTACAACCGTAGATTCACTGACTCCAACTTTCTCGCCTAATTTGGATGCGGTCATAAAAGCTGCCTTATCGTAATTATCCGAAATGTACTGTGCAAGTTTTTTATGACCTTTTGATAATTTTTTATTATTAAGTTCAGTTTTTGACAAAAGAACAGACTTCATCTATAAATACCTCAATTTTCACAAATAAATCTCCAAACATTATACACTATTACATTATAAAATTGCAATAATTTTTGCAGGATTTCTTGCAAATCATATTTTTAAAGGTGAAAAACTTCTTTCCTTTGCGCAAACATCAGATTTTTTGAGTGAAAGATTATAAATATCCGTAGATTTTTCTTCAAAGCTGAATACATACTGAACATGCTCATTCATTTTTTCAACATCTGAATATCGAGTTATAAATGGCAAATTGCATTTTTTTACCAATTCACCCATTATTCCTGAACAATTCTTATTAAACCCTAAAAGTCTGCAATATGGTATTTCAATCTGAATATCTTCAGCAGTAATATCGAATTGTCTGCAAAGTACAGCACGTCTTATTCTTGAATGTGTATACCTTTTTGTTTTAGCTTTATCATATATATCACAAAGGCAATTGCTATCTTTTACGGCTTCATTAATTCTGTTTTCCAATCCCTCAGCCATATATGCAATGCTTTCTGATTTTAAATGTAGTTTTGAGCGTAACAAGGCCAGTGAAGCTATATTATATTTTTCCATTAAAATCATACGACCTTCAGTAATACATTCATCATACAAGGTCTGAACATTTTCCGGAATATAATCTTTATATACTTGATTATTATTTATCAAACTACGTATATGCGTTGCTGAAGCAAAACAATCAATAGCAAAATCATCGTTATAACCAGCACCTACACGGTTCACACAAACAACATCAATATTTGAATTCAATTTTCTCAATGCCTTGACATATTCAATTGCAAGAATATTGTTAGGTAAGGATATATCAAATTTTTCATTATATTCTCGTAAAGCCAGCTGTCGTGCAACAGGATAACTATTTCCCTTTTCAAGATATTCTTTTATCCTTTTTTCAAAATCATCGTCATTTAGTGCTGAAACAATTTCGTTTATTTCTGAATACGATAAATTTTCTGTTCCAAATGCAATTTTATCGCAACCGAATGAATCTAAAATTTTAACTGAGTTATATGCAAAAATTTCTGCTGAAGCAGTGGCATATAAAAATGGTAATTCGAGAACAATATCTGCACCATTCATAAGTGCTGCTCTTACCCTGTCTTCCTTAGGGAAAATAGCAGGTTCACATCTTTGTACAAAATTACCGCTCATAACACACACAACTACGTCACCCTGTTTTTTTACAGAGTCAATCAGAAACTTATGGCCATTGTGAAATGGATTGAACTCGCAAACTATTCCTATTACTGACATAAAATACACCTTTTTTGAAAATATTACCAAAAGAAATCTTGAAATTATTTTATTATGAGTATATAATAATATAGTTTTAGAATTACTTCAAGAAAAATTTAAAAATGGAGATGTTAAAAATGAAAGTTCTTGTTATCAATGCAGGTAGTTCATCACTTAAATATCAGCTTATTGATATGGCTGATGAAAGCGTTATTGCAAAAGGTATCTGCGAAAGAGTCGGCACACCTGAAGCTTGTATCAGCTTTAAAACTGCTGACGGACAGAAAATCGAATACAATGCTCCAATGAGCAATCATACTGAAGCATTCGCTGCTGTTAAGGCTGCACTTACTGAAGGCGAATACAAGGTTATTGACGATATCAGTGAAATCACAGCAGTAGGTCACCGTGTTGTTCAGGGTGGTTCACTTTTCAATAAGAGTGTTCTTATTGATGACGAAGTTATCGCAGGAATTGAAAGTATGAATGACTTAGCTCCTCTTCACAACCCTGCAAACATTATGGGTATCAATGCAAGTATTGAACTCTTTGGTAAAGATGTTCCTCAGGTTGCTGTTTTTGATAATGCATTCCACAGCACAATGCCTGCTGAAGCATACACATTTGCAATTCCTTACGAATTGACAAAGAAGCATTCAATCCGTCGTTACGGTTTTCACGGTACTTCACACAAGTTTGTAAGTGCAAGATGTGCTGAAGTTATGGGCAAGAATATCGAAGACCTTAAGATTGTTACATGTCACCTTGGTAACGGCTCATCAATCACAGCTGTTAACGGTGGTAAGGTTGTTGACACAACAATGGGTCTTACTCCTCTTGACGGTCTTGCAATGGGTACTCGTTGCGGTGCTATTGACCCATCAGTTGTTCTTTTCATTATGGAAAAAGAAAATCTTTCAGTTAAAGAAATGGATACACTTCTTAACAAGAAGTCAGGTCTTCTTGGTGTTTCAGGTCTTTCATCTGACGACAGAGACCTTAAGGCTGCTGCAGCTGAAGGTAATGAACAGTGTCTTATCGCAAGAAACATTCTTGCTTATCAGATTAAGAAGTATATAGGTGCTTTCTCCGCTGCAATGAACGGTGTTGATGCAATCGTATTCACAGGCGGTATCGGTGAAAACGCTGACGATATCCGTGATAAGGTTTGTAACGAGCTTTCATACCTTGGTATTGAAATTGACCAGAACATCGGTAAGACTCTTGTTAAGGGTAAGGAAGGAGAACTTTCAACAGAAAATTCAAAGGTTAAGGTTTATGTTCTTCCTACAAATGAAGAGCTTGCAATCGCAAGAGATACAAAGGATATCGTAAACGCTCTTTAATCTAAATTAATAAAATAAATCAGGGTAGTAACTTTTAATGGTTACTACCCTTTTTTTATAAGCAATATTGACGGTGTAAATACTCCGTTCTAAATTTGTTAATATGATTCAACAAGTTTTTCATCAACTGAAACTTTTTCTGTCGGTTTTTTACTTACAGAGAAAGCAATATTCTTTGCATGGTCACCGACACGCTCAAAGTCAATAAGAGTATTAACAAACATCATACCTGCACGAGTTTCGCAATGCTCCTCGTTAAGACGACGAAGATGTGCATCCTGATATTTCACTTTAAGGTTATCTGAAACTGTTTCCAATGTTTCAATATTCTTTGCTTCTTCAAATGTAAGCTCCTGTTTTTCAAATGAGTTAATTGATGCATTAAGAAGCTCCATAACACATTTTCGCATTGTATCAAGTTCTGCAACAGCTTCATCAGAAATAGCAAGCTTCTCGTTATTTCTTACAACCATCGCTTCACTTAAGTTTACAGCGTGGTCACCGATACGCTCAATGTCGTTTACAACATGGAAAAGACGACCGATATATTTGGCGTCAGCATAGTCCAAATCAAGGGCATTAATCTTAACAAGATGTCTTGTAATACCGTGATTCAGGAAGTTAATAACCTCTTCAACAGATTCAATCTTTTCTGCCTTTGCGGTGTCGTTGTTTATCAGGGCAACTGCTGCTCTGTCAAAATTATCTTTTGCAAGCTGAGCCATTCTGACAACTTCTTTACCAATTTGTTCAACAGCAATTGGAGGTGTTGTAAGAAGATGTTCATCATAGAATTTAAATTCAAGTTTTGAATCCTCAGGCTCTTTATCGGGAACGAGAATACAAGAAAGCTTGATAAGAACATTTGCAAACGGGAAGAGAATAACCGTACTTACAACGTTGAAGATAATATGTGCTGCTGAAATCTGAGCAGGCACAGAGTCACTGATGCTTTCAAGAAGTGTTGTATAAGGTGTAAATGCAGTAATAAGCAAGAAAATAATTGTACCGATTACATTAAATAAGAGATGCATAACAGCTGTTCTCTTTGAATTTGTTTTTGAACCTGCTGCAGAAAGAAGTGCTGTTACACAAGTACCTATATTCTGTCCTAAAAGAATATATACGGCAAATTCAATTGGCACAAGCCCCTGTATTGCAAGTGCCTGTAAAATACCGATACTTGCAGATGAGCTCTGAATAATCGCAGTAAGAACAACACCGATAAGCACACCGACAACAGGATTACTGAAGTTTGTCATAAAATATGTGAATACTTCAGACTCACCTAACGGTGCCATACCGTAAGCCATTAATTCCATACCAACAAAAAGCATACCAAAGCCTGCTATAGTTTGTCCTATATGCTTTATAATATCTTTTTTGCTAAAAAGCATCCCGAAAACACCGAAGAGTAAAGCAACAGGTGCAATCATACCTAAATCCATTGCTATGAGCACACTGGTAACGGTTGTACCGATGTTTGCACCCATAATAACGCCGATAGCCTGTGCAAGACTCATAAGTCCGGCATTAACAAAACCCACAACCATAACGGTAGTTGCAGATGAGCTCTGAATAAGAGCTGTAACGAGTGCACCCATTATAACAGCTAAAAGTCTGTTTTTGGTCAATGCACCGAGTATCTTCTTCATTTTTGAACCAGCAGCATATTCAAGACCCTGTCCCATAGCATCAATACCATAAAGGAATAAACCTATACCGGTAAAAAATGACAGTATATTCATTATATCCATAACACAATACTCCTTACTCTTCTGACTTCAACTTCTCGCTGTATTTAAATTCAGCACCACGATTACCAAGATGGAAAACACTTTTATTCCTTAATCTGAAACAAAGCTTTTTCTCAATTCTTGAATAATTAATCTTTTTTGACTTCATATACATTTTGAAGAAATCAAGTCGTTTATAAAAATCCTTATAGTTTTTATATTTATCTTCCGTCCACGCGATTTCTGCAAATGCAAAAGCTCTTGGATAAACTGCAAATTCCCAAGCATCATAAGTATCAATCCACTCTGACCAGGATTCAAACTCAATACCCAACACATTTTTCTCGTTTATAAAGCCTGATTTAACAACATCAAATTTATAAACCTTTTTTAACGGAACCATTGAATATGTATAATCAAAATATAATGCAGGACAAGTAGAAACAATAAATTTTCGTTTATTGTTTTCATTCTTAATCCACGATGGAGTACGATACATCCAATAATGACCAATTATATCTGAATCAGTGTTATCACCAATGCCATCATTCCACTCAATACTCGTCTTACCAAGTTTTTTAAGCATTTCATTAACACGATTGTTGAAATAAACCTGTAAATCCTTGCCCTTTGTGATACCAAGCTCTTTCATTTTCGCCTGACAAACAGGACAATCATTTTCCCAAAGCTTATGACCCTTTGCAGCCTCGTCACCACCCATGTGGAAATACTTATATGGGAAAAGCTCGGCAACTTCAGTTAAAAGCTTTTCAACAAAATCATAAGTATCTTCCTGACCCGCACAAAGAATATCTTTAGTAATTCCGTTTTCACAAAATACTTCATATTTTCCTTTTAAGCAAGAAAGCTCAGGATATGCTGCAAGCATTGCTACTGTATGACCCGGCAAATCAATTTCAGGAATTATATCGATACATAAATTTTTTGCATATTCAACAATTTCACGGATTTCTGCTTTTTTATAGTAGTGGAAATATTCATCTCCGCCTTTTTGTATTCCTGCCTTACTTAATATTTCAGCACCTCCGAGAAGCTCATACTGTCTTTTACTTGATATTTCGTTAAGTAATGGAAAAACTTCACTTTCAATTCTGTATCCCTGGTCATCACTTAAATGCCAATGAAATTTATTAAGTTTGAGCATTGCCATCTCATCAAGCGCTCTTTTAACTGCATCTACGCCAAAGAAATGACGCGCTTCATCCATCATTTCACCACGGTATGAAAACTTAGGATAGTCGTTTATGTATGCACATTGCAGAACAGAAACACCTTTTGCAGTTTTTGCCTGCATTATCATTATTTTAAGAGTAACTACACCATAAAAAGCGCCATTCTCATCAGATGCTGTGATTGTAATTCCCTCTGGTTTGATTTTTAACTTATACCCTTCCGGTTTGATTGAGGGGTCTCTGTTAATTTTAATAGAACCATTTTTGGCTTCTTTTTTTGTTTTAAGGAAATTGGAAATATATTTTCCTGCCTTCATAAATTCCGGAACACACAAAACCTCAGTATCGGATGTTACTGTATATGTACCTTCAAGAACATCATATTTTTGTGGTTTTGGAATAATACTATATTTAGGTAAGCTCATTATTTTATCCCCTCCAACACCTTAAGGCAATAATCAGGGACATCTGATATAAGAGCATCGCATCCCCATTGTGTAAATCTTACAATTTCTTCTTCCTTATTGACCGTCCATGGATTAACTGCAATTCCTAAATCATGTAAGTCAATTACCTCTTTATGAGTTATAAGCTTTCTGTGAGGATGTGCGGCATCTGCATTTAACTGTTTACAATATTTTGCAACACCAAAAGCAATAATTTCACGACCTAACTCATCATCCTCATACAAAAGACCTGTTTTCACATTTTTATCAATTTCTTTCACAAGTCTGATACATTCAGGGTCAAAGCAAGAAACAATTGAATTTTCTACGATACCATATTCATGAATTGTTTCTACAACTTTTTTTACAAGGTCACAATCCTTCTGTGGTGGTTTAATTTCAATATTAATAAGCTTCATTGATTTTGTTAAATCAAGAAGTTCAGGTAATGTTGGCAAAGTAACTCCTTTAAATTCATCACTGAAATAAGAACCGAAATCAAAGCCTTTAAGCTGACTGAGTGTCATTTCATCAACTCTGCCTGTACCGTTTGAAGTTTCATCAATAGTATAGTTATGACAGATAACAATATGACCATCCATTGACAAATGAACATCAGTTTCTAATCCGTCAGCACAAAAATCCAATGCTTTCTGAAAAGCAGGAAGAGTATTTTGCGGTGCAACCTTATTGGCGCCTCTATGAGCTAATACGAGTGGCATATAAATAAATACCTCCTTGGTAATTATGAAATAATCAAATTTCTTCGAATACTATTTTACCAAAGAGGGTTATAGTTTGTAAAGATTTATTTATACTTTTTTATAATGTCTTCATAAATCTCTATTATTCTGAATCTAAATACATATTTTTGACCATTATTTACAATATCATTCTCTTCACTATTCAGAATATCTTCTATTTTACAATCTGAATTTGCGCCCGGCAAACACATGGGAGGGAACATCACACACCACCAATTTTTTCCTTCTCCCTCACCTATTACCACCTTAACTGCAGTATAATAACCTGCCGGAAGCGTTATGGAATTATTATAAACTCGTGTTTTAAAATAATCTTCCTGTACAGTTATTTTTACATCATAATCAAAGCCTTCATTTTTTATAACAGACAAAGCAGCTTTTTCTAATTCATCAATATGTGGCGAAATTTTTGCCTCCGCTTCATCTGAAGTAATCGAACCGTCAAAAATCTCTTTACCTTTAAGTAAAACAGCATCACGGACTTTAAGCTTCAGATTTTGGTCTTCAACCGAATCTGAATTTGCAATCACATGCATTCTTAACATTTTATTTCTTATACCGTCACATTGATTTGAAAAAGCGGTAATATTTGCAAGACAGCAGATTACTAAAGCTACTGCAACAGAAAATTCTATTCGCAATATTGTTTTTTTCATAAATAAACACTCCAATTGATAGTTAATCAAAAGGAGTGTTGGTAAAAATTACTGTAAATATTCAATTAAATATCAAGTTGTCAATAAAAACGGGACGCCGAGTCGACGTCCCCTACATTTTGCACTTTGCATTTTGAATTTTGCATTTAAAAACAGTACCCCACAAAGTCGGTCTATGGCGAATAATAACCTGCATTTTAGCAGGTGGGTGCTCTCCGTCTATTTCTGTGCTCCCTTCGTCCGTCAATGACGGGAGGTCTGCTCCCCATAGAACGAGTACAAGCTCCCTTTTATTGAGTGTTGGGTTAATATTGGCCAAAGTTATCGTGCTTCGCAGGGTGATATTATATTATGGTTGATATTAAAAATTATTCCTCATCAAACGAAAATAATTCTGATAATCTTTCTTCAAAAATCTTTCCGATTTCGTTGAATTCATTATCGTCTTCAATTGGTTCAAGATAAGTTTCTCCGTCCTCTTCACAAACCTTGAGAATAATTAATTCTCCATCATCGTCAATAATTTCCTCTGCCTCATCGTAAACAGGAAGAAGTGCCACATATTTTGCAGTATCTGTTTCGATTCTGTCAAGCTCTTCAAATACGTGTTCTACTCCATTTTCATCAATTACAGACACAAGGTCAGGATTAAATTCTTCGCTCATTATTATATACTCCTTTGCTTTTTCTACTTGTATTGTATCGCAATTCAACTCTACAGTCAACTGTAAAATATTGAAAATGCCGTACAAAAAGTACGGCTTAATCAATTATAAAACATATACACCGGATTCCAAGACAACAACTTCTCTTCCGCAAGTACGTAAATATCTGTACACAGGTTCGTCAAAAATTCTAAAATCACTTACAGAATAATCCTTGAGGCTGATTTTTCTCACTTTTCTTGAACCAACATTGCATATAAATAAATCGTCATCATATTTTGAAATGGAAACAGGCTGGTTAAATGACAGTGAATCCAACGAGCCAATGCGCATACTGAACTTTTTGTGAGGAATTGAATAACTCACAACACAGTTCTTATCAGGTACAACGCTCCAAATCTGTGCACCATCAACAACAACGCCTTTTATCTCACTGCCTTGATATGTCAAGTCACTTGACCATATCATCTTACCTTCAGGTGAAAAAATACCGGTTTCACCGCTATCATAAACTACAACTGTATGTTTTGATGGCATAATATCCGCATCACAAGAAACATAGTCACCTAACTGTTCTGCTATTTTTTTGTATTCAGGACCAAATTTGTTCAAAAGATAAACACTTTTTGTAACCGGGCTATTCTGCATTCTTTTTATATCATATCCATAAAAATTAACCTTGACAGCACCGTTATCAAGGACTGTTTTTTTAGTAAAAATGACACCGTTTGAGAATGCGATGATATCATAAACCGAATTAACAATTTTTTGCATAAAATCACCGCTGATATATAAAAATTTATTAAGATTATTTTTTTACAGATATATTATACATATTTTTCCTCATTCGGTCAATAGTCTTAATTTGTTTTTACATCCCTTCTCGCTATTCATACACTTGGCATTAGTACAAACTATCTTTTTTTCTCCGTTCGGGCTGATTATTTCTTCCATAACAATGTTTTTTCCTAAAAAAGTACAATATTGCTCAAAAGTCATTTTTGTTTCGCACATATTAATCTCTCCTAAAAATTATTATTGATAAAATATATTCATATATGGAATATTTTAAACTGAAAATCAATAAAAATTAATAAGACAAGGAGGTTATTTAATGCAATCGGCAAAATTGTTTCTGGGACTGATTTTTTTATTCTATGTTCTGACGATTTTTTTAACTATGATTAAAACTAAAAAATTTTTTAAAATATGCTTTTTAAATGCTCTTCAAGGTATATGTTCATTGTTCGCGGTAAATCTATTAGGACAATATTTATCAATTCATATACCAACCAATGGTTGGACTATCGGATTAGCATCCACAGGTGGAATTTCAGGTGTCATTATGATGCTTTTATGTGATAGTTTTTTATGACAATCCAACCAAAATTTCAACACATATTCTTTACTTTGGCTTCTCTTATCAGAGAAGCTTTTTATTTAACTGATACTTTTATTTTATAAAGAATATTACATGTTAAACACTTTACTATTTTTGTGTTTTATGGTAAAATTATATACATATATAATACATTTTGTCTAACTTTAAGCTGAGGTAAAAATATATGGAATTTTTTTCAAATATTGTTGAAATAATTGGTGTTATTGCCTTTTCAATTTCCGGTGCTATGGTTGCAATCAGAAGAAAAACCGACCTTTTTGGTGTTATTCTTTTGGCAATTATTACTGCACATGGTGGCGGACTGACACGAGATGTTATTTTCAGCTTCTCCCCTCCTGCTATTTTTGGTCTTAAATCATATATTCTCATTTGTGTTATTGTGGCTATAATAGTTTTCTTGTTTGCAAGAAAATTCAGCCATACATATCTTGAAAACGAGTTAAAAATTGAACATATTAATGATGTCTTCGACGCGCTCGGACTAGGTGTTTTCGCAGTTATCGGTGTTACCGTTGCTCTCCAGCAAGGACATTCAGGTGATGCACTTATTTGTATCACTTGCGGTCTTTTGACAGGAATTTGCGGTGGTATGCTTCGAGATGTACTCACAAATAACACACCATTTGTTTTAATCAAGAGGATTTATGCTCTTGCAGCTTTAGCAGGTGGATCAGTTTATTATGTTCTTCATATATATGGTGGTTCAATACATATTGGTGAAGAATTAGCAATTGTTATTGGTGTTGCAGTAACATTTATTTTAAGAATTCTTGCTATGACATTTAAATGGAATATGCCGATAGCAATCAAATAGGGTGATAAAAAATGGAAGAAAAAGCAACTATTATTGCCGTTGCAGGTAAAGGCGGAGTTGGTAAAACTTCTCTGTCAGCAACAATCGTCAGATGTCTTGTAGAAAAATATCCTGACAAGAAAATTTTAGCCATTGACGCTGACCCTGCTGTTGGACTTTCAACTGCACTTGGAATTGATGTTAAACTTACAATTGACGATATAAGAAAAGAGATTATCGCGTCCGTTGACGAAGGTGACACAAGAACTGCTATTGAGCTTTTAGGTGAAGCAAAATACAGAATTTTTGACGCACTCGTTGAAACCGATGGGTATTCATTTATTGCAGTTGGTCGTCCTGAAACTGCAGGTTGTTATTGCAAAATTAACTCTTACTTAAAGGAAGTTATTTCAATTCTTTCAAACGAGTTTGATTATGTTGTAATTGATGGTGAAGCAGGAATTGAACAGATTAACCGTCGTGTTATGGAAAAAGTTACTCACCTGCTTCTCATTACAGACCCTAGCAAAAAGGGTTGTCAGGTTATTAACACAATTAAGTCCGTTGCGGACGAGCTTGTGATGTATGAAAAAATTGGTGTAATCATTAACCGTATGGCTGATGAAAGTCTTAAAGACTATATCAATACAAATGGCATACAGGTATTGAGTTATATTGAAGATGATAAAAACTTATCAGTATTTGATATTAAGGGAGAAAACATCTTTAATCTTCCTGATGAATCAAATGTGGTTAACGGCGTAAAAAAGGCACTTAATGAAATTGGGGTTATATAAATGAAGGATTTAAAACATTTAATTTATTTTGAAAATCTGTTGCAAGAGGCAAATAACGACCTTGTAAAACAGGCTACAAATGATGGTAAATTAGCAATTGCTTATACTTGCTATCACATTCCTGAGGTTTTATTGAATCTCGACAATTGTTTTTCAGTAAGACTTCGTGCACCAAGAACAGGCTCAATGGATATTGCGACTTATTATATGAGTTCCTTCCTTTGTGGCTACTCAAAAGCTATACTTGAAAGAGGAATTGAGGGTGGTTACAACTTTCTTTCAGCTCTTATTGGTTCTGAAACCTGTTCCGAAATGAATCGTACCTATGAGCATTTTGAATTGCTTAACCCTGTTCCTAACGACAAGTTCTTTGTAACTTTTGTTGACTCACCTTTTAAAATTGAAAAACATACTGTTAAGCATTATGCAAATCAGTTAAGAGTAAAGGTTCTTGATAAGCTCAGTGAAGTTTACGGAATTGATACAAGTGATGAAGCTTTGCGAAAAGCAGTTGAAGAACACAACGAAATCTGCCGACTTATCACTGAAATCAGTGAATACAGAAAAGAAGAAAACCCAAGAATTACAGGATATGAGTTCCACGTTCTTTGCGTTGCTACATACTGTTGTCCTAAATACTTAATTCTTGACAAGCTTCGTGAAACTGCTGAAGAATTAAAGACAAGAGAGCCTGACGCGAAAAAAAATTATCGTGCAAAAATTGTGGTTGTTGGTTCTGAAATGGATGACCCTGACTTTACAAAGCTTATTGAAGACAGCGGTGCTTTGGTTGTTGCTGACAGATTCTGTTTTGGTTCAATGCCCGGTCGAGAAGAAATCATTCTTAATGACGAAGATGATGTTCTTACTCAGATTGCTCTTCATTATATGAAAACAAGTCAATGTCCAAGATATATGAGCCACGAAAAAGTTCAGGAAAGACGTGACTACGTTAAAGAATTAGTTGACACATACCACGCTGATGGTGTTATGTATGAACAGATTAAATTCTGTGAATATTGGGGTTACGAACGTGCCCTTGCATCATATGTTATGAGTGGTGACTATGGTGTTCCGACTGCTGCAGTTGACAGACAATATACTGCATCGGCATCAGGACAGCTTCGAACACGAGTTCAGGCTTTTGTTGAAAGTCTTGAAATCAAGAAAATTCAGAAAGCAAAGGAGATGAGAAACAATGGATAATTACGGTAAGCTTTATAAAGAACATACTGCCCTATTAAAGCACAGAGAATGGCGTGGCTTTAAAGACACTATGTATGACTATTACCGTTGGCTTGTTAACTGGAAAGATATTATTAAAATGGCTCTTAAAGCTCCTGTATCTACAGTTAAAGGTATCTGGAGATACCGTTGGATGGCATCTTATCTTACAGCTCCTTCATTTATTGACCGACACGTTGCGGGTCTTCGTGGACCACAACTTAAAATGGCTCATCTTCACTACAATATGATTGTTAAGCATACAACCGATTTGATTAACTTATCATTAAAGGCTGATGAAAAAATCAATCCAAATAACAAGCTTTCAAAGAAAATTGTTTTGATGGATGAAATTGTTCCTAACGAAATCTTTACAGGTTTCCCTAATCTTATTCCTGTACCGTTACAGACATTACCAATCTTCCTGGCATCTATGGTTGACCAGCAGATTACACCTCCATACCTTGAGGTTGTTGAAAGCTTTGGTGTTCCAGCTGACGTTTGTCCACTTCCAAGTGCAGAAGCTGGTGTTGCAATTGAAGACGATTATCCAAAAATGGGTTGTTGTATGATTGGTACTAACATGCCTTGTGATGGCTCAATTATGAACTCATCCTTCCTTGACAGAAGATTACAGTTACCAACGCATTGTTTTGGTATTCCTCTCCGTTATAATGGTGAAGATGTTCAGGAATATGGTGTTGATGAAATTAAGGCACTTATTGAGTTCATTGAAAAGCAAACCGGTGAAAAATTCGACTGGGATGCATATTTCAAGAGAATGAAGCAATACAACGAACAGCTTGAATATGAACTTCAGAAATGGGATGTTAACAGAACGGAATACCCACAGATGACGGGTGCTTGCTTCTGGCTTTACAGAATTTTCTATTTCAATCTTTCAGGTGGTACAAACGAAAGATTTCTCAAGGTTGATAAAAAAGTTAATAAGATAATGATGAAAGCTTATGAAAAGAAAACTCCTGTTTCAAAAGAAATGCGTCATCGTGCAGTTGTATGGTCCTGCCCTGCTAACTACTACACAAGCTTTGCTAACTGGATGGAGAATTGCTGGGGTATCAACGTTGTTATGGATATGGAAACAATGATTTCATACTTACATATTGATACAGAAGATAAAGAACAGTCACTTAAAGACCTTGCTAAAACATATCAGCGTTCAATTATGAGAAAGCACACTAAAGGCGGTTATCAGAATGTTGTTGACGAGCTTTGGAGAATCGTTGATGAATATAATGCTGATACAGTAATTATGTATGACCAGATTTCTTGTAAAGGTATGGACGGTCTTACAGGTATTTTTGATGACCAGGCAAGAGAACGAAACATCAACTTTATCTGGGTTAAACAGGACCTTATGGACCCACGCACAATTTCAAGACGAGAAATGCGTGACCAGGTAAACAAATATATGCAGACAGTTTTACAGGAAGAGCCACTTGATGCTTCTCTTCTTGATTTTGAAGACGATTTAGCTTGGTAATTTAAAGGAGATAAAATTATGAAATATTTTGGTGGATGCGACGTTGGCTCAACATATACAAAATGTGTAATTCTTGATGAAAACGGCAATATGGTTGCCAATGTTACAAATAGAAGTAAAATCAAACCTGTTCAAAGTGCTGAAATCGCACTTGATGATGCAGTAGCACAAGTTAATGGCTTGAATTCTGCAAAAGAGCTTACATATCTTATCGGTACTGGATACGGACGAAACAAAGTTCCTTTTGCTGACGAAAACATTTCTGAAATTAGCTGTCATGCTATGGGTGTTCATGTAACAAATCCTGAAGTTAAGGCAATTATTGATATCGGTGGTCAGGACGTTAAGGGTATTTCAATTGACACAGACGGTACTGTTAAAAACTTCGCTATGAACGACAAATGTGCTGCAGGTACAGGCCGATTCTATGAAGCAATGGCAAATGCATTTGAAATGACTTTACCTGAATTCTCAAAGCTTTCACTTGAAGCTAAAAATACTATTCCAATTACTGCACAGTGTACTGTTTTTGCTGAATCAGAAGTTATTTCACTTGTTGGTGAAGGCAAACCAATGGATGAAATTGCTGCAGGTATTCAGTTGGCAGTTGCAAAGCGTTGTTTTGTTATGGCTAAGAAAGCAGGTGCAGTTGACAGCATTACACTTACAGGTGGTTGTGCTAAAAATGACGGTCTTAAAAAGGCAATTGAAAAGGTTCTTAAAATCAATGTTGTTGAACTTAAAACCGACCCACAGCTCATGGGTGCTTTAGGTGCCGCAGAATACGCTCGTCAAAAAGGACTTGCAAAGGAGAACTAATATGGAAATATTATTTATAATTCTTGGTGTTATTCTTGCACTTTTCCTTATAACTTTTGCAATTTATTGGTTCAACCTTGATATGAAGCTTGTAAGAGTTATTTATGATTGGTTGCAGAAACACTATGACAAAATGAAGAGAGATAAGAAATTATAATGAGATTATATAATAACCTTATCAATGAAATTAAGATTAATTTAAGTAATTCAAAGGCACTTCCATTCGGAAAAACGCTTGATGTAAGTGATAAAAATTCTGTAATATTCTTGTCAGATACTGCATTTGAGCTTGGTGGTAATCAAAAGTCATGTGTCAGCAGTCTTGCCGTATCAAGTGATATGGTTTTCTCAAATTCTGTATTTTTACAAGGAAATAACCTTAATGAAATTAATGCTGACTCCCCTTTTGGCAAGTTTGTTTTTATACAAATTGAAGATTTTGAAGATGAACAAAACACCTTTAACAAAATTAAAGAGTTAGAAGCATTAAGGTATCATTTATCTGTTGACGGATTTATGATAAGAGCATCTGCTCTTAATATGAGAGAGCAAATAAGAGTCAGCAAAAAGGCAATAAAATCAGGTGTTACATTCGGTGATTACGGAAATGCTCTTTTACAAGAATATCTTAAGTTCCCTTATGTAAAAAGTGCTGAAATATACTTTGTAACTGACAACTGCGATTTTGAGAAGTTGAATGAGATTGCTAAAAAAATAAGTCAGACAACATCTGCATTAAATCACATTTTTGACAATGTTATGTTTGATTGCTCAACCTGTAATCTTAAAGAAATATGTGACGAAGTTGACGGACTGAAAGAGTTACATTTAAAAACTGTGAAAAAGTGAAAAGATATAGAAAAAGAGATTGTTCACACAATCTCTTTTTTGTTTCGGGACGATGTGGGGTGCGGGTGTCCAGTGGACACCTCTGCGAAGCAGAAGCACCGACCGAACCGGCAGGTGAGACTCATCGTCCCCTACAATTATTCTAACATTTTAATGATTTCTTGAAATTCGGGCTTTGATTTAAACTCGTCGGATAGTGGATAATGTTTGGTCATAAGTTCCTTCATACGAGTACATATATACATTTCCCGATAATCTCTTTCTTGTTCATAAAATTTCAATATTGTTTCAGTGTTGTTAAGAATAGAATCACATTGTATAGCATATTCTGCTGCTATTCTCAGATATTTTAGTGCTTCATCCTCTTTTCCTAACTCTAGATGCCAATGACCTAAATGCCCATAGTTATACACAAGATGCATCCAATTCTTTCCAAAATCACCGTTTTGATAAAAGCTGTGGAAAAGAGAATTTATGGTACTGACAACCTTAATTTTATATTCAGTTGTAAAATTGCTATCATAGTAACAATAATGAGCAAATGAATTATCAAGTAAATATAGAAGTTCTGTAATTGCGATTTCACACACCCTATTATGCATTTCAGCATCACCATTCATCGTTATTGCAATATATTCTTTAGAATTAAGCAATGATGGCATTTCTGCAAGAATTTCATCTGCTTGTTTTTGATAGCTTTCATTATTTGTGCAACACGCTAACCTATGCAAATGCTGACAAAGAATGCGCTTTGACCACATTCTTATACTATCATCAGTACAATGTTTTTGAATATTCTCATAAATTAAAACTAACTCTTGTGTTGATTTTTCATCTCTGAAATCACATTCACATCTTAATAGCTCCATATATCTTACAAGAATACAGTATTCACCAGGAAACTCTTTAATCGCACTTTTGAATTTTTTAAATGTTTCAGGAGTATCTTTTAATCGCCACTGTTCATATAATTCCAGATATTCGTTGATTTTTTGTACTTTTTGAGCTTTATCGATACCAAGCAAATCATCAATTGAAATATTAAAAAATCTTGAAATTATAGGTAACATTGTTATATCAGGATAAGTTTCGCCTCGCTCCCATTTACTAATTGTTTGAAATGATACTCCTAAAAATTCTGCAAGAGTTTCTTGAGTCAGTTCTTTTTCTTTACGAAGTTTCTTAAGATTTTCACCAAAATAGATTGTCATATAATCACCTTTCAAATGTTTCTTGTAGCTACAAGACAATGATACCTTGATTTATTAGCATTTACAATAACATTATAGGTGAATACAATTCTCTTGTAAAGGGAATTTTTCTACTGTTTTATACAGTTTCTTCGTTACGCTCAGAATGAAAGACCAGACTAGATACGGCAACATATTATAATTTGTTAATTACAGGGAAATATATAATGAGGTGGAATTATGGGTGGAATAAAAAAGTTCTTGTATGGAACATTAATTGGTGTTGTGAATATATTACTTGGTGCTGGTGGAGGAATGTTGATAGTTCCTTTTTATAAAAAGACAGGATTAAGTCAGAAAGAGGCTCAAATCAATGCTGTTGCAACTATGCTTCCGATTTCCATAATCAGTGCTTATATTTATATTCAAAACGGTGATGTAAAAATAAGCGATACTTATGTATATCTGATACCCGGATTAATCGGCAGTATTGCAGGAACATTTTTCATCAAAAAAATATCAAATAAAACTCTTACAATACTTTTTGCAGGTTTTATGATATGGGCAGGAACGAGGTTGTTGTTTAAATGAATTATGTTGTTCCGATAATTGCAGGCTTTTTCTCGGGTTTAATCGGGTCAATGGGCTTTGGCGGTGGCGGAGTTCTTATAATTTATCTTACACTATTTACTAACACACCACAAATCACAGCTCAAGGTACAAATTTAATATTTTTTATTCCTTGTGCCATACTATCAACGATAATTTATTTGCTGAAAAAGCAAATTAAAATCAGAACAATTTTGCCTGTTATTTCAGGTGGTATTACAGGTTCAATTATTGCAAGTAATTTTTTGAATTTATTCAAATCTGAACAGCTTACTTATATGTTTGGAGTGTTCCTGATTTGTGTTGGTCTGTATTCAATATTCAATCAATTTAAAACAAGAAAAAATATATAGATTTGTTGACAAAAAAAGGCATTTTTCGATGCCTTTTTTCGTTATTCCTACAAAAATTATTTTATTATTTCATATCTATTGATAATACTATATTTATAATGTATAATTATCACAATACATTAAATTGGGAAATTTTGTATTTTATGTATTAATTACTTGTGTTTGGAGGCAAAAAACTATGAAAGTACAGTTTACAGAAACCGTATTAAGAGATGCCAACCAGTCACTTATTGCTACAAGAATGCCGTTCGCTGATTTTGAACCGGCTCTTGAAAACCTTAATAAGGCTGGATTTTATTCTCTTGAATGCTGGGGCGGTGCTACATTTGACTCATGTCTTCGTTACCTTAATGAAGACCCATGGGAAAGACTTCGTAACATCAAAGCTAAGTGTCCTGATACAAAGCTTCAGATGCTTCTTCGTGGTCAAAACCTTTTAGGCTATAAGCACTACCCTGATGATGTTGTAAGAATGTTCATTAAGAAGAGCATTGAAAATGGTATTGATGTTATCAGAATCTTTGACGCACTTAACGACGTTCGTAACATTCAGGTAGCAGTTGACGAAACAATTAAAAACGGTGCAATCGCATCAGGTGCTATTTCTTATACTACAAGCCCTGTGCACACTCTTGAAAACTATGTTGCTCTTTGTAAAGAAATGAAGGCAATGGGTTGTTCTACAATCTGTATCAAGGATATGGCAGGTGTTATGACTCCTGTTGAAGCAAAAGACCTTGTTGGTGCTATTAAAGATGCAATGCCTGAAATGCCTGTTATTCTTCATACTCACTGCACAACAGGTATGGCTTATATGACAATCCTTAAGGCAGTTGAAGCAGGTTGCGATATTATTGACACAGCAACTTCTTGTTTCTCAGGCGGTACAGCACAGCCTGCTACAGAAACATTATATGATGCTCTTACAGGTCTTGGATATGAAACAGGTCTTGATAGAGATGCATTAAAGGCAGTTAATGACCACTTCAAGCCACTTCGTGACCAGTACCTCTCATCAGGACTCTTAAAGCCAAAGGCTCTTGTTACTGACACAGACGCTTTGACATATAAAGTTCCTGGCGGTATGCTCTCAAATATGATGGCTAACCTCGAAGATATGAACGCACTTGACAGAATGGAAGAAGCACTTCTTGAAATTCCTCAGGTTCGTAAGGATATGGGTTATCCTCCACTTGTTACTCCTCTTAGCCAGATGGTTGGTAACCAGGCTGTTACAAACGTTCTTGTTGGCGAAAGATACAAGAATATTTCAAAGGAAATCAAAGCTTATATCAAGGGTGAATATGGTAAGGCACCAGGCGAAATCGACGCTGACCTTATGAAGAAGGTTCTTGGTGATGATGAACCTGTTAAGTGTCGTTTTGCTGATACTCTTGAACCAATGTTTGAAGAAACAAAGGCTGAACTTGGTGATACAGCTAAATGTGACGAAGATGTTCTTTCTTACATCGCATTCCCTCAGCAGGCTGAAAAATTCTTTGAAGCAAGAGCGGAAAAAGAAAAGAACACATTTAAGTATTCTATCAAGAGAGTTGACTAAGGAGGACAAAAAATGACTTTACCAGAAATTTTAAGTGTTTCTGCTACAGGTTTTATTGTCGTTTTAATCGTTCTTATTCTTCTCGCAGTTATAATTGTTATGCTTTCAAAAGTTATTCAGGCTGTTGAAGGCACTGCAAAAAAAGAGTCAACTACTACTGAAAAAGCAGAAAAGAAACCTGCGAAGGAAGTTCCAACTGAAACTGTTGCAGCTCCTGTTGAAACCACAGCATCTTCCCCTGCTCCTGTTCAGTATTCAAACGGAGTTACTCTTTATAGGACAGATTACAAAACTGCAGCATCTGTTATGGCTATTGTTAGTCACGAAAGCGGTATTCCGCTCGAGCGACTTAACTTCAGTTCAATTAAGCTTGATGACTCTCTTGAACTTTATAAAACTGATTATAAAACAGCAGCATCTATTATGGCTATTATCAGCCACCAGACAGGTATTCCTCTCGAAAGACTTGTTTTCAAATCAATCAAGCTTTGTGATATGCCTGAGCTCTACAAAACTGATGAAGAAACAGCAGTTAAAGTTATGGCTCTTACAAGCAAAGAAGCAGGAATCCCTCTCGACAGACTTGTATTTAAATCAATTAAACTTATTGAAAAATAAAGGAGAATATTAAAATGAAATATGTAGTTACATTAAATGGAAATGATTATGAAGTTGAAGTAAACGAACTTAATGAAGCAGTTGTTACTGCTGTTGTTCCATCAGCAGCTCCTGTAGTTGTTGCTGCTCCTGTTGCTCCTGTAGCAGCACCTGTTGCAGCTCCTGTGGCTGCACCTGCAGTAGAGGCAGCTCCAGCTCCTGCACCGGTTGCAGTTGGTGATGGCACAAAGGTTACAGCTCCAATGCCTGGTACAGTTCTTTCAGTTAACGCATCAGTTGGCCAGTCAGTAAACGAAGGTGATGTTCTCTTCATCCTTGAAGCTATGAAGATGGAAAACGAAATCGTTGCTCCATGTGCAGGTACAGTTAAGCAGGTTATCGCTACTAAGGGTGCATCAGTTGCTACTGACGAAGTTCTTGCTGTTCTCGGTTAATCCGAAGGAGGCAATGATATGCAAATCATAAATGCTCTTATAGAGCTTTTTAATCAATCAAACTTTGTTAACCTTCCATGGCAAAACTGGGTTATGATTCTTGTTTCAATCGTTCTTTTCTATTTTGCTATAGTTAAGAAATTCGAACCATTGCTCTTAATCCCAATTGCCTTTGGTATGCTTCTCGTTAACATCTATCCTGAAATTATGGCCGACCCAACAAATATGTCTTTTGTTGGCGACAATAATCCATATTTAGACCCAAGTGCGCACTGGTATGACACAGGTGTACTCCGTCTTATTTATGCAGGCGTTAAATCAAGTATTTTCCCTTGTCTTATCTTTATGGGTGTAGGTGCAATGACTGACTTCGGTCCTCTCCTTGCAAACCCATCAAGCCTTTTGCTTGGTGCTGCTGCACAGTTAGGTATTTATGTAGCATTTACAGTTGCAATGCTTTCAGGTGAATTTACACCTGAGGAAGCTGCTTCAATTGCTATCATCGGTGGTGCAGACGGTCCTACAGCTATTTTCCTTACAGGAAAGCTTGCTCCTCACCTTTTAGGTTCAATTGCTGTTGCAGCATATTCATATATGGCTTTGATTCCACTTATTCAGCCACCAATTATGAAATTGCTCACAACAAAGAAAGAACGCGAAATCAAAATGAATCAGCTCAGAACAGTTAGTAAGGCTGAAAAAATTATTTTCCCAATTGTTGTTACAATTATCTGTGTTCTTATTCTTCCATCTGTTGCTCCTCTTCTCGGTTTCCTCATGCTTGGTAACCTTTTCAAGGAAACAGGACTTACAGACAGACTTTCAGATACAGCACAGAACTCACTTTGTAACATCGTTACAATTCTTCTCGGCACTACTGTTGGTGCTACAGCAGAAGGTTCAGCATTCCTTAACAAGAAAACACTTCTTGTTATTTGTATCGGATTGCTTGCTTTCGCTTTCTCAACAGCCGGTGGTGTTATCTTTGCTAAGCTTATGAACATTGCAACAAGAGGCAGAGTAAATCCTCTTATCGGTTCAGCAGGTGTTTCAGCTGTTCCTATGGCTGCTCGAGTTGCTCAGACAGAAGGCAGAAAATACAATCCTTCAAACTTCCTTTTAATGCATGCAATGGGTCCTAACGTTGCAGGTGTTATCGGTTCTGCTGTTGCAGCAGGCTTCTTGCTTTCACAATTTGGTTAATCCAAAACACAAACACATATATAAATGCCGTAGTCAATCAAACGACCACGGCATTATTTTTTATAATTTAATTAAAACAGGTTTTCTGATTTCTATCCTATCAGGTGTAACTGCACAGTCAAAGGCTAACGGTATTACTCCGTTGTCTTTGGCTTTTTTTAATTCTTTCGCAAATTCAGGATGTGTTTTTATGTTTGGTTCAAAGTATTTAATATCACTCATCTGAACAACAAACAAAACATAAGCTCTGTACCCTTCTGCAACGGCTTTTTGCAATTCTTTGAGATGCTTGACACCTCTTTGTGTAGGAGCGTCAGGAAAGCTTACAATTCCGTCATTCTCGAGGGTTACACCTTTAACTTCAATAAAGATTTTATCTGTCTTTGTTTCAACATAAATATCAAATCTTGAATTACCATATTTATATTCAGGTTTTACAAAGGTAATATCATGGAACAAGTCAGGAATGAATTCAAGAGCAACCGAATTCACAATCTGACTATCCATATTGATTAGTCTCTCACCTTTTTGAACCGAAATCAAATCATATTTAGTTTTACGGTTTGGGTTGTCAGCTTTTTGCAGATAAACAGTTGAATCCTTAACTAACAATTCTTTACATCTGCCTGTATTTTTCACATGGCAGATTTCTTCTTTACCATCTATTAAGCAATGCGCAATAAAACGATTTGGTCTTTCAAGAAAGACACCTTTAACGATATTTTTATACTTCATAATTCACCAAAGAAAAACGGCGATAGTTTCCTACCGCCGTCCAAGTTATTTAATTGTTTATTTAGCCTTAGCTTTTCTTTCTTCGATTTCAGCAACCATCTTTGCCTGTTTCTTTTCAGTAATTGTGTAGAAGAACATTGGAATTGCACAAGCGATAAAGCTAAATACACCTGAAAGAACAAGAACCTTCCAAAGAGCATCTGCATTACCAACTTCGTATGTTTTAGTATTAATCTGAGCAATGCTAAGTGACATAACACCAACGAAAGCACCTACTGCCATACCAACCTTGTTGATAAGTGTCTGCATTGCATAACAGATACCTTCACCACGTTCACCAGTTTTCCATTCAAGATAGTCAACTGTATCACCAATCATAGCGTAAGTGATGATGTTGTTAACACCCTGTGGAATACCGAGAAGGATAAGACAAATAGCCGCTGCAAGGAGCGCACCTTTTCCTTCGTAGCCAATAAAGTACATTGCCATCATTACAAGACCACCGAAGAGGTGAACAATAATATATGACCATTTCTTTGTAAATTTCTTTGACAACCATGGAGAAAGAAGAGATGCTACAAGACCACCCGGTACAACCAAGAGTGTTATAATACCATACAAGCTCTCGTCGTGCAAAATGTATTTTGCAAAATACAAACCACCTGTGTATGTATATACACTTCTTGCGCCACCAAGAACACCTGAAAGAACAAGAAGAAGAAGTTCTTTATTCTTAAAGAGGAGTTTGATATTATGAGAAAAGCTTGGTGGATTCTCATCAGTTGTAAAGTACTCTCTAGTATTCTTAAAGCCATAGAAGAACATTGGAATAGCAGCAATAACAAGAACAACAGCAGCTATAAAATAAGTCCACTTAAGTGTTTCAGCATTTGCTACTTCAGAGCCTGCCCTAACTGTACCAACAAATGTTTTAACAGCTTCCACCTCTGTTATGCCCTGGTTTGCAACCATATTTCTGATTGCTTCAGTTTTATCATTAAGAATTAAATTATAAGTTGCCTGGTCAATAACATTACCAGCATTATCTAAAAATGCTGAATACTTATACTGTTCAGTAAGTTTACCGGTAATAACAGGTAATAAAACAGTAACAAGACCCGCACCAACTGTACATGCCAAACGTGCAACAGTAAGGATATTACCTCTTGTTTCTGTATTGTTTGTCATACATGTTGCAAGACCCCAATATGGAACGTCAGCAACAGTATAAACAACGGACCAGATAACATACAAAATAGAAATAATAGCAAATGTAGAGCCAATATTTATATTCTGTGAAATATCTTCAGGACTGAAGAATGGCAAGAAACAAAGAATTGTGCAAACACCAATAGGAACAGCCATCCACTTAAGATAAGGACGACATTTACCCCATTTAGTTCTTGTTCTGTCAACAATTGAACCCATAATCGGGTCATTAAGTGCGTCGAAAATACGTGCCGCAAGCATAAGAACTGCAACAGCCACAGCACCATCAAGAGGACCAACTTTTACACCTGAAGCACCAAAAAGAAGTGCGTCAGTCATATAAGCTGTAATGTACGAACCAATGATTGTACAAATAAAATTCTGGCCTATACCGGTAACACTATAAGCAATTGCTTCTTTTGGCTGAACGCCTTTGCCCGGTGTAGTACCAAAAAGCTTATGAAGATCTAACTTCATATAACTCTCTCCCTTACATATAAAATAACTTAATGATTATATCATATTAAAACATATATTTCAATGTTTTTTAACAAAAAATG
>JAZSHP010000006.1:0-28372 GCA_045533355.1 Candidatus Fimenecus sp. | reverse complement strand
ACTGCTTTGTTTGATAGTTCGAGCGCTTCATTTATTGTTTTGCCCATAATCATCTCAGTTGCGATTGATGATGTTGCAATAGCAGAGCCACAACCATAAGTTTTAAATTTAACATCAGTAATAACATCGTTATCAACTTTGATGTACATTTTCATAATATCGCCACATTTTGCGTTGCCAACTTCTCCTATTCCGTCAGCATCATCAAGTTTACCTACATTATGAGGATTCACAAAATGTTCCATTACTTTTTCTGAATATTCCATTATACTAAACCTCTTTCTTTTTGTATCTTTTCCCACAATGGTGACATATCACGAAGTCTGTCAATAATTGGTGGCAATTTTTCTAAAATATAATCCATTTCTTCAGGTGTATTATCTTCACAAAGACTCAAACGAAGTGAACCATGAGCAACCTCGTGAACGAGTCCGATTGATAAAAGAACATGGCTTGGGTCAAGTGAACCTGATGTACAAGCTGAACCTGAAGAAGCACTGATTCCCATTAAATCAAGGTAAAGTAGAAGTGATTCACCTTCAACGCCCTCGAAACAAGCACTGACATTTCCGGGAAGTCTGTGTGCACGGTCACCATTAATACGGCTTAAATCAATTTTGAGAATACCCTCAATGAGTTGTTCTCTCATTGAAATGAGTTTCTTTGTATTTTCTTCCATATTATCACATGCACTTTTAAGTGCTGCTGCCATACCAACAATTGCAGGAACATTTTCTGTACCTGCACGACGATTTCTCTCCTGAGCACCGCCCTCGATAAGGTTTGGAAGTCTTATACCCTTTTTGCAATAAAGACCACCGACACCCTTTGGTCCGTGGAATTTATGACCTGAGAATGACATCATATCAATATTATCTGCTTTAACATCAACAGGAATGTGTCCTACAGCCTGAACAGCGTCAGTATGGAAAAGAACACCTTTTTCACGACACACTGCACCGATTTCACGGATTGGCTGAATTGTACCGATTTCGTTATTTGCATACATAATTGTTACAAGAGCTGTATCCTCACGGATTGCATTTTTAACATCCTCAACTCTCACAACACCGTTTTCATAAACATCAAGAAGTGTGATTTCAAAGCCTTCTTTTTCGAGGACATTTAATGTGTGAAGAACTGCGTGATGTTCAAACTTTGAACTGATAATATGCTTCTTACCTTTTTTTGACATTAAATATGCTGCGCCCTTAATTGCCCAGTTGTCACTTTCGCTACCACCTGATGAAAAATACACATCATTCGGGTCAGCATTAATACATTCTGCAATAGTATTTCTTGCATCTCTTACTGCATGAAAAGCATCTTGTCCAACTGAATGAAGACTTGACGGATTACCGTAAACTTCATTGAAGCAAGGCATCATTGCATCAAGAGCTACTTTTGAAATTTTTGTTGTTGCAGCATTATCTGCATAAACTTTCATATATACATCTCTTTTCGATAAAATTAAACTAATTTCTTATTTCACAGTAAATTACTATGAATTCATTTATATGATACTACTACTGTAAAATTTTGTCAATTATAACAATGTACAAATAGCACTAATTAAGAAAAATTTTTTCAGCAATTCTCACAGATGACATTGCATCCTTACCGTAATAGTCTGCACCAAGCATATCGGCATATTCCTGTGTCAGCACTGCGCCGCCAATCATTACCGAAACGCCTTCTGTCTGTTCTCTTAAAAGCCTGATTGTTTCTTCCATAGCCGGTACTGTTGTTGTCATTAATGCAGAAAGTCCCACAAGTTTTACATTATGCGTTTTTACTGCATCAACAATAGTCTGTGGTGCAACATCCTTGCCTAAATCAATTACATCATAGCCATAATTTTCAAGAAGAACCTTTACAATATTTTTACCGATATCGTGAATATCACCTTTGACAGTTGCAATTACTATCTTACCTTTTTTTGCTGTTTCAGAGCCTGTATTCTGCAAATATGTTTTAATGATATCAAAGCTTATACCCGCGGTTTCGGCACTCATTAAAAGTCCCGGTAAAAATACTTTATTATTCTCAAAATCCTTTCCGACTTCGTCAAGAGCCGGAATTAAAATTCCATCAATAATTTCAAGAGGAGTTTTAGTTTTAAGTTCTTTTTCAGTTTCCTGCTTTGCCTGTTCCTTTAATCCTTTGATTACAGCAGTTTTCAAGTCAACGCAATCACTTTTAACCTCTGTTTTGGCATCTGTCACATTTCCGATGTAGTTTTCAAAATTATTGTCATTACCCATCAATGCATTGAATGAATAATAAGCATTCATCATCATTTCACTTTTGGGATTTATAATCCCTGCACTTAAGCCATTATTCATAGCAAGAGTAAAGAATGATGAATTAAGAAGCTCACGATTCGGAAGTCCGAATGAAACATTTGAAACACCTAAAACTGTATGAACACCTAAGTCATATTTAAGTCTGTGAACACATTCAAGAGTAATTTTTGCGTTATCCTTATTTGTGCTTACTGTCATACACAGAGGGTCAAAAACAAGGTTATTTTTACCTATTCCGTATTCCCCTGCTTTATTGATAATTTTTTCGGCAATTTTGAGTCTGTCATCAACAGTTTCAGGGATTCCGTTTTCATCAAGAGTAAGACAAACAACTACACCACCATATTTTTTCACAAGAGGAAACACAGTATTCATTGATTCCTCTTTTCCGTTAACGGAATTAATCATTGGTTTACCGTTATAAATACGAAGTGCTTTTTCCATGGCAACTGTATCGGATGTGTCAATCTGTAATGGTGTATCAAGAATACTCTGAAGTCCCTTAACTGCATTCACCATCATTTGCGGTTCATCAATTTCAGGAAGTCCCACATTCACATCAAGAATATCTGCACCTGCATCAGTCTGACTTACACCCTCGCGATAGATATAATCCATATCATTGTTACGGAGTGCTTCTTTAAGAAGCTTTTTACCTGTCGGATTTATTCTTTCACCTATAATAATTGGCTTATCCTGGAAGATTACTGTTTTTGAATAAGAAGTAACTGCAGTAATCTGTTTTTTTCCAATTTCCTCTATAGACTCGTTTTTGCAAAGGTCAATCATTGCCTTTATATGTTCAGGAGTTGTACCGCAACAACCACCTAATGCACAAGCGCCATTATAAAGAATCGAAAGCTGTTTCTGTGCAAACTCCTCAGGAGTCACATTATATGTTGTCTTGCCATTTACACTTACAGGAAGTCCTGCATTCGGCTGAATGAATATTGGTGTACTTGAATACTTTTGCATTTCTTTAAGCAGTTCAAGCATCTGGTCAGGACCAAGTCCGCAGTTCATACCAATACCATCAACACCTAAGCCTTCAAGTGTTACAACTGCAGTTTTTATATCTGCACCTGTTAAAAGTATGCCTTTTTCATCAAAAATCATTGATACGAGGACAGGTAATTTTGTATTTTCTTTTGCTGCCAAAACTGCTGTTTTAATCTCATACAAATCACCCATTGTTTCGATTAAAACAAGGTCTGCACCTGCATTTTCACCTGCTATAACCTGTTCTTTGAAAAGAGTATAAGCATCCTCAAATGGTAAATCACCACAAGGCTCTAAAAGTCGTCCGATTGGTCCAACATCAAGTGCTACAAAAGTATCTCGGTCATAACCCTCTGTGGATTTTTTTGCAAGTTTAACGGCTGATTCAATTATTTCTTCCACATTATCGAATTTAAGAGAATTAGCACCAAATGTGTTTGTTGTAATAACATTACAGCCTGCATCCAGATACTCCTTATGAATTTTGAGAAGCACTTCGGGATGGGTAATGTTCATATTTTCAGGTAAATCACCTGTTTTTAAACCATTTTTCTGGAGCATTGTACCCATTGCACCATCGAAAAACAGTATTTCTTTTCCAAACTTTTCTTTGAATGTCATATTAATCATTCCTTAATTACACCTATAAACGCTGTAACAGTTTTTGTGGGAGTCATCATATAATTTTCGGATAGTGTTACGCCAAGCTGTGTTGTCATTGGCAAAAGTTTAAAGAAATCGACCTGAGAAGAAATATTAAGGTCACCATAACCGGGACTGAAACGAGGTCGATGTTCACCTTTTATTGTAGATTTTAATTCTTCACAAGCAATATCACAAAGATTTTCAACTAACGATGCACCAACACAATGGACAACACTTGTCATTGCCACATCAGTAACACTATATTTACGGACAAGCGTATCAGCACCAACGCCGATAGTTGCACCAAAAAGGATTACTGATGCAGAATTACGAAGATGATTTAGCAATTTTTTACTCTTAAACTCAACTCCGTCAATTATTATTCCGTCATCCGTCCTTGTAAAATCGTATTCTTTATAAATATATTTAGGTGTGATTACTTTACAAAGCTCTTTATATGCTTCTTCGACTAATTCACATATTGCTTCACTTGGCTCTGCACCGTGTTTATATCCCATATACCGTGCAGTTTCGCACAAATCGTATTTTAACAGCATCCGCAATTACCCTTTTCTTTCTGCTTATCAACGAGATACTGCAAGGTGATTGAATCAACAACCTTATTGACTGCATCAAGTACACATTGCCATATTTCAAGAGTTACACAGTCCATACAATTTTCACAAGTGTTTTCGTCAGTTGCAAGACAAGCAACAGGAGCAAGACTACCCTCTGTCACACGAAGAATTTCACCGACTGTATATTCAATCGGCTCACGAGTTAATTTGTAGCCACCCTGAGCACCACGGATGCTTTCAACAAGGTTTTCCTTTGCCAGAAGCTTTATAATCTGTTCAAGGTATTTTTCACTTATGCCCTGTCTTTGAGATACTGTTTTTATTGAGATATAGCCATCGTCCTTATGAATTGCCAAGTCGGTCATAAGTCGAAGTGCATATCTGCCTTTTGTTGAGATTTTCATAGCTTTACACCCTTTTAGAGTATTGTTTTTTATTACTGAAATAATATACTACAAAATTAGTAGGAATTCAATAGTTAATTCACACAAAATTAGTAGGAATTAATTTTTATGGGTAATTTTACTTATTTTCTGATTAATTACCATTATTTTACTTTTTTCTATGTACATTTTTCAATCACTGTGGTAAAATACTTTAGTAAACTTGGGGTTATGTCGGATAACCGTTAAGGAGGGGATAAAAATGAACACTTGTCCTGAATTAATCGTTATGCTTACTCACAATGACCAAACGATTGAAAATGCCCTTGAGATTTTCGACCAATGTAAGGATTTAGATACTAAATTCTGGGGTTTGAAGGAAAAGGGAATTCCTGTTGAAGAGATGAAAAATCTCGTTTCAATTATGAAGCAATATGGCAAATCAGTAGCTCTTGAAGTTGTGGAATACACTGAAGAAGAAGGTCTTGAAGGAGCAAAACTTGCTATAGAATGTGGTTGTGACATTCTTATGGGCACTTGTTTCTTTGATTCCATCAACTCTTTATGTAAGGAAAACGGTATTAAATATATGCCGTTTGTCGGACAGGTTACCGGCCGTCCATCAATCCTTGACGGCACACATGAAGAAATGATTGCACAGGCTCAGGAGTACATAGAAAAAGGTGCTTACGGAATTGACCTTTTAGGATATCGTTACACCGGTGATTCGTACGCACTTAATAAGGAACTCGTATCCAGAATCAACGCTCCCGTTTGTATAGCAGGTAGTGTAGATACATACAGTAAGCTTGACGAGGTTAAAGCTATATGTCCATGGAGTTTTACTGTGGGCAGTGCATTTTTTGACAACCGATTTGAAGGCTCTGTCCCCGAACAAATCAAAAAGGTTTGTGAATATTTGACAAAAAATAAATAAAAGTAAAAGAGGCTGTAAAAACAAAAACTTTACAGCCTCTCATTTTTTATTCTCTTATAAGTTCTTTCGGAATCATATCGTAATCAAACATTACCTCTGAATGATTATCAAGAACAAGTTTTTTATCAAGCACTTCACCGGTTGCTTTATCCGTAGTTATTTTGTAAATTTTTGAATTTCTGTAGAACTTTTCACCATGTTTTTTAAAGTGATGGTTTTCTTCCTCTAATCTGAAGGAAGAAGGAAATTCTCTTTCACTTCTTAATTCGCCAAAGAGTTTTTCATCCTCACACCAGAGAAGCAACTGTACATCCTGGTCCGTTGTATTTTTTACTCTGTAATCAATATAGTTATAAACAACGGATGTACCTGAGCTGAATGGTACTCTCTTTCCCTCATCGGGAGCCAGAGCATCGGAATGTTGGTGGAATTCAGTAACCTCCAACGGACTATGCAAAAACAAAAGATGAATAGTATTTGCAAGGTTGCAAAGTCCGCCGCCCATACCCTTAGTGAGTTTATTTCTGATTAAGATTCTGCCTTCCTTGTAGCCTTTTCTTTTTGAAATCTTTCCGACTCTTTGCCAGAAAGAAAATACCTCACCGGGATGAATAACAAGACCATTCATTGTTTTACAAGCAATTTCAATATTCTCAGCTTTGTTGTACTGAAGAGTAAGGTCAATTCCCTTTGCTCGTTTAATGAGTCCGTTATGGTGGTCGGACACAAGGTTGGGTAACCTTTCATCTTTTATTGTTTTTGCAAACTTTTCACTGCTGACCATATTTTTAATATGTCGTTTGAATCTTTCCTTTTGTATTGAAATGGCATAACATGTAGGGTTTATGTCGCAAAAGAGTTTACCGTTTCTTGACATTTTGTTTCTCATCCTCTCTTTTTCTGATATCTCCCAACTTTTTCTGTCGGGATTTATTTTTACTATAAAATTTGAGTATAAAATTCTCTACTGCTCGTCTTTTTCCGAAATTGGTTTCACCTTCACCACGGATAAACTTGACTAAAATACTGTCTAATCCACTACGATTAGCCCCAAGAATATCAGTAAATATCTGGTCACCAATGACAATTACTTCTTCTTTTTTCATGTCAAGCATCTCAACTGCTTTGTAATAACCTGCAGTGTTGGGCTTATCGGCAACACTTATATACAAAGAATCAATATTCTCCATAAATCTCAGAATTCTTTCCTCACTGTTGTTAGAAAGCAAAAGAGTTTTGAAGCCCATTCCCTGTATATATCTGAACAAATCATCCACCTGAGGAGTAGAATCTTTTCCGTGGTGCACCAAAGTGTTGTCAATATCAAAAATCAATCCTCTATATCCCAGATTATATAACTTTTCATAATCAATAGTAAAAACGCTATCAACATATCCGTAAGGATAAAAGATTTTCAACACTTTGCTCACCACCTTATTTTTGTCTACATATTTTACCATATTCTTCCGAAATATACAAGTCATAAAAAAAGCGTGGCCAAAAGACCACGCTTGGTTACCAATCTTGTGTTGTGTAATATGGAACTAATAATCCCTCGATATCACACATTGAAACATATCGAACCGTATGTGATGTATCATTATAAGCAAAAAATAGCACACACGAATCTTCGTATTTAACATCAGTAAAATAAACACATTGCCAATCGCCTTTTTGTGTAATATGAGTAATTTCTTCTTTAGCTAAAATCCTTTCTTTTTCTGCAATGAATTCATTTTGCGACAACATCCATTCGGCAAACAAATCGTACTTTTCCTCAACACATGCTTCATACTTATAGTAATATTTTGTTGTGTCTGGAAATGTTACACCTTCATAATTTTTAATTGTCGCTGAATTAGGGATTACAATTGGAAATATCTCATAAATATCATCTCTCCAAAAAGCTCCATAATAACCATAAAAGTCTGCATCAATTCGTAAATAATTATTAGGATTGGTTGTTTCTGAATATATAGGTGGTGCAAACATAGATATCGTCATTTTCATTGGAAATCCAAAGCAAGATATTATCCACAGCACCATTAAAATGAATGCTATTATGTATCTCTTATCTTTTTTCTTTTTAAACTTTTTTCTTTTTTTAATGACCAATAATATTGCCAAACACAAAATAAATTGAATCTCAAAAAATAAATAAAAGAATATATGATACACCGAATCAAAGATATCATCATAAACAGTAGGATAAAGAAATCTTGACTGATAATACGCTACTATAAACAAAGTAAATCCTAAAGATAAAACAATGCCAACAATGGAAATAGTAGTAAAAACTGCTCTTATTATCCGTTCTTTTGCAGGTGCTTTCATATCTTCGGCTGGAACTTGTTCGTTTGCTAAATTACTTGAAAGTTTTTCGCAGATGATTTCAATTGTAATGTTTTCTTCGTCTGCAAGAGTACCGATTTTTTTAATTATTTCTGTGTTGAACTGAATTTTCTCATTTGTTCTTTTTATGTAATCTTTAACAGTTTGTTGTGCTGTTTCGCCACCTGATTGTAAATCTTTGATTTCCTGAATTGAAAAATCAGCTTTACGAAGTGTTGCAATATTTTTTAGTTGCGCAACATCATTTTCAGAAAAATCAATACTTTTTCTGCCATTATAATTTTCGTCATATTCGGGTTTAATAAGTTCATTTTCCATATAGAGTCTGATTGCTCTGTCAGTAAGACCTGTTTCCTTGATAACCTCTTTAATTTTCATGGTAAATCCCCCTTTACGATGACGATTTTGCCTTTTAACCTTGGGTAGAAGTCAATACTTTTTTAAAAAAATTTAATTTTGTATCATAAATACGGGCGATTCGTGAATCGCCCATACATTTTTTATTATTTAATTTTAGATTTTGCCTTATCTTTTTCTGCGATATCGTTTGTGTTCATTGAATTACGATAAACAACAAATCGGCAGAAGAGATATTCTGTTACAAGGTTGCAAGCCATTGTTACTGCTTCGACTATATAGTTATTGATTCCTGCATTTTCAGCTAACTGACCGAGATACAAGGAAACCGGTGTAAATACACAATAGAAAAGTGCAACCTTGAGCATAGCAATAGGTACATTTGTTGCCGACTTGAATGTGAACTTTCTGTTTACTGTAAAGTTATAAAGAACTGACAAAACAAGTGATGGAAGATATGCTTTCCAATGTGCACAATCGGTAAGCTCGTGAATGATTGTATATGACACAATCTGAATAATACCTGCACCCATTGAAAATGCTACGAATTTTAACACCTGAATTGCTGTTTCTTTTGGAGTCAGCTTTATCTTCTCGTTTTCAGCCATATTCATATCCCCTTTAAATTTATTTTTTATTATTATTTTTTCTTCTTAATAAGAATTACTGCCACAACACCTACAACACCAACTGCCATAACAGCAATAATTGCGAGAATTATTATAATTACAACAACACTTGAGCTTACGCCTGTTGTAACAGTATCTCCTGCGTCTTCGTCGTCATAGTCCTCGACTATGAAAACATCACCATCTGAGTCTTCATAAAAGCTATGATAGAGGTCTTCGTCATTAATTACTCCGGTAACTC
Organism: Candidatus Fimenecus sp.; assembly: GCA_045533355.1. Lineage (GTDB taxonomy): Bacteria > Bacillota > Clostridia > Oscillospirales > Acutalibacteraceae > Fimenecus. The sequence continues at coordinate 18,945 of JAZSHP010000006.1, read as the reverse complement.
TTTCAGCTTGCGTTGAAGTATCGATTCCTATAAGATTAATTTCACTGATACATGTATCCTTGAATTTTGTACCTTCAACAGCATCAAGAATTGTAATCTTAACCGATTTTGTGTTAATCATTTCTTCTAATTCGATAATTACATGGTTTTCTTCTGTGCGGAATTTTTGTGCATAACCGTCACATTCAATCAGCAATTCAGTAGGTCTGCCATTCATCTTTAAATGATTACTACTCTTGTGATATCCTAAAACCAATTCAATTGATGAAACCTTAAAGGCTGAACCATCACTCATTTCAAGCTTTATCCATTGGTTGATACCAACACCGGATACACCTTCTACCCAAGCTGTTTCGGCATTATTATCAATAGCTTTACTTGCACTATGAGTGGTAGAGTCTTCTGTTAATTCAGAAGATGCTGTTGCGATTAACCTGCCGAAGCTCTGATTACTGCTTACTCGTTCAAAAGAAATAAGAGTATAACCATAAACACTTGATGGATTTCCCTTGAAAACTGCCTCAAAGTAACCGCCATGCATTGTATCATACAAACTGACAAGAGGGTCACATAAGTCTATATTACCTGTTGCAACAATATTATCCCCACGTTTTACACAATCTGTAATGTTCATATCCTCCATAATATCATCAGAACGTGTTATGGTTACTTTGTCTCCGTATATTGAGACCGCACTGTTTTGAGATGTGGTAGGAAAATCTCTACCCAGCATTCCTCGTGTAACAGTTTGAATATCATCTAAGTTATAAGTTAATGTATTTGTCCCATACTCACATTCAAAACCATTTTGAGCAAAGAAGTTAGAGCCATACACCTGACCATCATCCCACATACATTTATGTGCTATTACATCCTGAACCATTGCATCTGACCAATTTTTCACTGAACCGGTGTTTCTTCTGGTCATACCATCCAATAAAATTTCCATATCACGAATTTCATCATCCGTGAAGCTTGCCGCACTTGACATTACAGACATCGGTGCAAACAATGAAAGTACTATTACCAATGTCATTAAACAAGACAATATTTTATTTTTCATATTGGCTTTCTCTCCTTCAAGCAGAGTGCGTGACCAAAGCCACGCACTCTGTCTTTATATTCACTATACAAAAATTAACCGATATTAATAATAAATCTGAATGATACGCGTCGAGATGCAACCATATCAATGTTACCATCTGCATCTGTAATAGGCTTACTGTTAGAATAGCCGACAGCTTCCATATTTGCAGCAAGTTTACTTGTATCCACTCCTGTTTCAGCTGAAACACAGTAATTCTTTACATTATCCGCTCTTTCCTTTGACAATGGTAAGCCATCCTCGTATGTAGTACCTGTTACAGGTGCTGTATGTCCTTCTACCATTGTTTTTGCTATAAAGCCTTCATATTTTTCTGAGAAAGCAATTGAGGTGTATGCAGTAAGGAATTTATTTAACAACGCTTTACCGTCATCAGTAATTGCTGATGAATCTCCACCGAAGAGAACAGAAGAATCCATTGCAATTTCACCGTTACTACGGTTGATTGTAACATTTATACCCTGTTTCTTGAATTCTTCAGACAAATCATCATACAAGTCTGATTTCTTTTCAGCTAATTCCTTGATTTCTTCATCACTGAGGCCATTGATATCTATACCTTGCTCTGTTAAAATTCTCTTTTCTCTTGCAGATATATCATCTGTGTAATAATATACTTTTTCTTCGTCCATAAGGACAATATTAAATGCCATTGTAAATGCGCCCGCAGGACTCTGAGCAATATAGGCAAATTCTTCAATTACCGTAGTCTCTTCACCGGTTGCAGCATCCTTATCATTAAGATAAACAATTGCTTTTCCGTCATCCACTAACTTGATTGCAGCAAAATCATAATATTCACCATTACGTTTTATGCCATAGTTGAATGTTCCGAGATAGAAGCAGTCTAATTCGTCTACAAGTGGGGAATCAGGTAAAGAATATCCCGATATAGCTAAATCAAATTTATTATTCTCTGAGAAGCAGTGAGAAACCAACTTCAAAGACGTTCCGCCTTTTGAGAATGTAATATACGGACCTACAACCTTAAAGTCGTATGTAAATTCTACACCTGTGTAATCATAAGTAAAAGGTGCATCATCATTACTTGTCTTTTCAATCTGTTTAAAGGTGATTTTGCTACCATTTATTTCATATACACATGGAGTTTGACCCAAATCATCTTTTGTTGCAAGTTCAATTACTGCTATCGGCTTGTCTGTTATAGCCTCAAATTCTGTATACTTATATTTTGTGTCTGAACAAGAAACATTGTCCTTACCAAAATAAACCGCTGTAGGAACAACTGTAAGATTTGCTACACTATTATCCTTAAACTTAACATCTTCAAAAGGAATTTCTTTTCTTACTGTTTTAATATCCTTTTCTTTATTATCCAATGTATACGCACCCTGAAGCATATCTTCGGTTAATTCGTGTGCAGCATATAAGTTTGCAGCGTCAACAGTTTGTTTCACATCATCAAAGCATGTTTCAACATCTTTGTCCGAAAGCATACCTCCGCCACCTAAAACCCATACCTCTTTTTCTGCGCTTGTTTCATCCTTGCCACATGCTGCAAAAGAAAGCAACATTATAGCTGCAAGAAATACCGCCAACAACTTTTTACTCATTTGCTTGTCCCCCGTTCAGTTGAGTTTTAATTGTTCAGATTGCCGTCTATTTGATTAGGCTCTAACCCATAACAATCATAATGTAATTATAATCAAAAGCAAAATAATAATCAAGCGAAAAAATGCACTATAACCAACTAAAGTCATAGTGCAAATTGACATATTTTCTTATATATTCTGTTCTTCTGCGCTGTCCACAGTAACGCTTACGACATTATCCTTAACTGTGGCAAAACCATCGGAGCATTTTGCAGAAAAAATCACTTTTTCCTGATATTTTACAGAAACAATTCCCTCTGCAAGGGCAAAAACGGTTTCTGCATGACCTTTTCTTATTCCATAAGCCCCTGAAAACTTACCACTGATACTATCGGCAATATTAAGCTTTACACTGTCACATTCCAACTCAGGAAAATTACAATCAGGAGTGAAAAGAATAAATGTAAGATTATCTTTCATCTCTCTCACCTGTGTTCCCTTTTGTATTTTTCAAACACATCATCAATAGTGCCTGACATAAGGAAATATTGTTCAGGGATATTGTCACAGTCACCGGAAAGAATGCTTTCAACACTGTCCACAGTTTTTTCAAGAGGAACATAAGCACCCTGTTGACCTGTAAAGCTTTCTGCAACATGGAAAGGCTGACTCATAAAACGCTGAACTCGTCTTGCTCTGTTTACAAGCTCTTTATCCTCTGCTGAAAGTTCGTCCATACCCAAAATAGCAATAATATCCTGAAGCTCTGCATATTTCTGTAAAATACGCTGAGTTTCCTTGGCTGTTTTATAATGTCTGTCACCTACACAGTCCGGTGTAAGTGCTCTTGAGGAAGATTCAAGAGGGTCGACAGCAGGATAAATACCAAGCTCAACAATTTTTCTCGAAAGAACTGTTGTTGCATCAAGGTGGGAGAATGTGGTTGCAGGAGCAGGGTCAGTAAGGTCATCGGCAGGTACATAAACCGCCTGAACAGATGTGATTGAACCGTTACCTGTTGACACAATTCTTTCCTGAAGCTTACCCATTTCAGATGCAAGAGTCGGCTGATAACCAACCGCTGAAGGCATTCTGCCCAAAAGTGCAGAAACCTCACTACCCGCCTGAGTAAATCGGAAAATATTATCAATAAACAAAAGCACATCCTTATGTGACTTTTCACGGAAATATTCTGCCATAGTAAGTCCAACAAGGGGAACTCTGAGTCTGGCACCTGCTGTTTCATTCATCTGTCCGAAAACAAGAGCTGTTTTGTCAATAACCCCTGACTGATTCATCTCATTCCAAAGGTCATTACCCTCACGGGAACGCTCACCAACACCGGCAAAAACAGAATATCCGTCGTGTTCAAAAGCAACATTTCTGATAAGCTCCATAATAAGAACCGTTTTACCAACACCGGCACCACCGAAAAGACCGATTTTACCACCCTTAATATAAGGAGTCATAAGGTCAATTACCTTGATACCTGTTTCAAGTATATCGTTTGAAGAAACGATTTCAGCAAACGGAGGTGGAGAGTGATGTATGGGCCATTTTTCTTCTGTTACAATCTCTGCACCACGGTCAATGGGAGCACCTGTAACATTAACCATTCTGCCCAAGGTCTCCTGACCAACTGAAATTTTAATAGGAGCACCTGTGTCAACTGCCTTCATACCTCTTGACATACCGTCAGTAGGATTCATCGAAATACATCTTACCTCACCATTACCAAGGTGTTGTGATACTTCAAGAGTGTATTTTTCTGTGTTTACTTCAACATTTACAGCATTAAGAATATCAGGAATTTCGTTTTCAGAAAACAGGATATCCACTACAGGACCTGTTATTCTTTGCACCATTCCCACTGAGCCTTTTGCCATATCACACATCTCCCTTCATAGTAAATTCCGATGAAATTTCTATCACATCAGCAGTAACCTGACTCTGACGCTTTCTGTTCATTTCTGTTTCTAATTTTGCACTGTATTCACAGGCTGTATCATAGGCTGAGCGCATTGTAGTAAGAGTTGCTGCCTGTGCACCCAACGCAGTTTCAAGCACTCTTTTATAAAGCACGGAAAGAAAGACTTTTTCTGCTGTATTTTTCATAACAGTTTCCTTGTCAGGAACAAAAACAGGCTCTTCGGACTTATTTGCGTATTCGTCATAAGCAAAAAGGTCATTACAAACAGGTGTCTGCTTCATCATATTCACATATTGCGGATAAACTGTTTTGGCACCTGAGATTTTACCCTCTGCCATCATATCAGAAAGATATTTAAGCAGGTCTTTCACCTGGTCATAGGAAGGTATATCATCAAAAATAAAATCCCTTTCTCTTTCTATACCTTTTTTTATAAAATACTCCGTACCTTTTTTTCCACAGGAAATAATCACTGCATTTTCTTCAGAAACTGTGCTGAAAAACGAGAGTACATCGTTATTAAATCCGCCACACATACCTTTATTGGATGTGATTACCACATAACAACAAGGTGCGTCGGGATTTTTGCAGGAAAAAATCGAATTAATTTCCTTGCGGTAAAGCTCATAAAGTCGTCCGTATTGTCCGGAATATTTCTCATATTCGGAATAAATACCGCTAAGCTTTGCGTACTTAACTGTCGATGCAGTTTTCATAGCACGTGTAAGCTTTATTGTTGAGTTTATTGTCTGTAATTTCTTTTTCAAACTCTGAACTGTTGCCATAATTATAACCTCGCAACAAAGTCACTCAAAGCCTCTTCAAGTGATTTTTTAAGTTCATCGTCAAATTTTGCAGCATTTTTAATTCTTAATGCCAATTCATTCTTTTCTTCTTTGAAATATGTGTAAAGCTTCTTTTCAAAATCTTCCATTTTGTCAGGTGAAATTGAATCAGCAAAGCCTTCACTTACAGCAAATATGAGAATTGTCTGCATACAATCCTCAACAGGACTGTATCTCGGCTGACGGAGCGCTTCTGTAAGAAGTCTGCCCGATGCAAGGGTTTTCTTTGTTTCCTCATCAATATCAGAGCCAAATTGCATAAATTCAGCAAGTTCTCTATACTGCGCAAGACGAGTACGAAGAGATGAAGATACTTTTTTCATTGAAGGAATCTGTGCTGCACCACCAACACGGGATACAGAAAGTCCTACATTTACAGCAGGTCTTTGACCTTCGTTGAAAAGCTCTGCATCAAGGAAAATCTGACCGTCAGTAATTGAAATAACATTAGTAGGTATATATGCAGAGATATCCCCTGCCTGAGTTTCGATTATAGGCAAGGCTGTAATTGAGCCACCGCCGAATTCATCGGACAGATGTGCTGCTCTTTCAAGAAGTCTTGAATGAAGATAGAAAATATCACCGGGATATGCCTCACGACCTGACGGTCTGTGAAGAAGAAGTGATAATTCACGATATGCAACCGCATGTTTAGAAAGGTCATCGTAAACAATAAGCACATCTTTTCCCGAATACATAAAGTATTCTGCCATAGCTGAGCCGGAAAATGGTGCAATATACTGAAGCGCTGCAGAAGCAGATGCAGGTACAGCAATAATTGTTGTATATTCCATAGCACCATATGACTCAAGTTTTTCTTTTATTTCTGCCACAAGAGTATCCTTCTGACCTATTGCAACATAGATACAGATTGTATCCTTACCCTTCTGGTTAATGATTGTGTCGATAGCAATAGCAGTTTTACCTGTCTGTCTGTCACCGATAATCAATTCTCTCTGTCCTTTACCGATTGGCACAAGAGCATCAATAGCTTTAATACCTGTATGCATAGGAGAATTAACAGGAGCTCTTTCAAGAATTCCGGGTGATTTATATTCGATAGGACGAGTTTCCTTATATGGAAGATATCCCATTGCGTCAATAGGATTACCCATAGCATCAACAACTCTGCCGAGAAGACATTCGCCAACAGGTACGGACGCAATTGTACCCACTCTTCTTACACGACTACCGCTTTCAATATGAACAAAATCACCGAAAATGACACAACCAATACGGTCCTGCTGAATATCAAGGACCATACCTCTTTCACCACATTCAAACTCAACAACCTCACCGTACATTATGTCAGCAAGGCCATCCATCCAACAAATACCGTCAGAAACCGTTATAACACGACCAAGCTGGTACTGATGAATCTGTGGTTTAAAGTTTTCTGTTTTTTCAGTAAATTCCTGTATAAGGTGACCCACTGTGTCATCATTCATAATAGGCTCATGATTAAGGTTGTTTTCGAACTGATAAAGCTCTTCGGCAATTGTTCCGTCGTAAACAGTGTCACCTATTCTGAGTCTGAATCCACCTATAAGTGATGCATCTTCGAGAACCCACAATGATGTTTTGCCGTCAACCTGAGAAAGCATTTCAGTTGTTGCTCTGTCCACCTTATCAACAATTTCCTTACTGAGAGGAAATGCAGAAGTAAGAGTAACATAAAGCACATCGTGATGCTTAAGATAAGCCATATCACCCGGAGTCAGACGAATTCTGCCAAGGATTTCGTCAATTACCCTTTCGTCCCATTCACTTACAGCATCGGCATATTTTTCATAAGAGAAAAGCCTTGCAACATTTTCTTTCATTACAGAAAAAAGCTCTTTTCGTACATCTTCAATCATATCATGATGAATTTCACTTTTTTCTCTTTCACCAAATGCTTCAATTGATGCAATTTTTTCTGCAACAATGCTTTCTGCTTTTACTACCTCTTCACTGCAATCAATTTCAGAAGATTCCACAGAAGGCTCCTGCAAAACAGGTAATGTCATTTTTTCAATTTCTTCTGCCCTGTCAAGAGCTGTGTTAATTTTCTCAAGTCTTCCGCCAAAAATTCTTTTTACGGTTTTTCTTCCCACAAGAACAAGAATGGCTACAAGTATAAGAAAATTAATAATTACATATTGTATTTCCATAATATCATATCCTGTCAGAGATAATCTTTTTCGCGAAAATAGCCGCTGCAGTTTCCATTTTAGGTGCAACGGAATAAACTATCTTATCATACTCTTCTGTTATATCTTTTCTGTATTCTTCAATATCAGAAAGACATTTTCTCTGAGCAAGTTCAATTTCTTTTTTACCATTGGACTGAATTTGTTGTACCTTAAGCTTTGCCTGTACAACACTTTCAGCTTCAGCACGTTCCTTTTCCTCATTAAGACGTCTTTCGTTTTCCGCGGTTATACTCTCAATTTCCTTGATTTTGTTTTCGGCAGCATCAATTTTCTCTTTTCTGCTGTCCATAACATTTAAAACAGGCTTGAACAAAAGATTTTTAAGTATAACCATTAATATAAGAAAACATACAATCGTCCAAATAATTACGGATGGTTGTATACTCATATTTTACTCCTTAGATTTTTGAAATAAGCATAAATGCAATAAGAAGACCATAAATACTGAGTGCTTCCATAAGAGCAAGTGAAACGATAAGAGTTGAACGGATGTCCTTTGCTGCGTCAGGCTGACGAGCAATACTCTCCATAGCTGATTTAGCAGTAATACCCTGACCGATTGATGGTCCTATTGTACTTAATGCGATTGCCATTGCTGCTGCGATTGCGATAATTGCTGAACTTGTCATTTTAAATCTACTCCTTTAAGTTGAAAATTAATCTTCAGTTACTTCTTCTAAATATATTGATACAAGCATTGTGAAAACCATTGCCTGTAAAGCACAGAATAAAAGTGAAAGTACCATCATGATAACAGGTGCACCTATCGGTAAAATGTGATAAAGTTCTTCCGTTACCATTTCTTCACCAAAAATGTTACCATAAAGTCTGAGCGCAAGAGATGCAGGCTTGATGAATTCATCGAGAATCATAAGCGGCAACATAAAAAACATTGGCATTACAAATCGTTTGAAATAATGCTTTGTATTGTGCCTGAGTCCTGAAATCTGTAAAAAGAAAAATGATATAACACCTAAACCTGCCGTAACAGAAAGCGATGCAGTTGGCGCTTTTACATAATCCGTAAGTCCGACACCGGGAATCATACCCGAGTAGTTGGAAAAAATAATGAAAATAAAAAGTGATGCCAAGAAAGTGAAATATTTTCTTGTTTTCTTCTTACCAAGAATATCAGTAAAGAAATTGTCAAGATATTCCACACCGGTTTCCACCATATTCTGGAATTTGCCGGGTCGTTCTTTAAGTCTTGATTTCACAATAAGCGAAACAATGGTAAGGACCCCAAGCATTATCCACATAGTAATAACTTCGCCCGTTACATCCAATATACCAAAAAGACTGATGATTACTTCGGACTTTTCACCCATTCTTATCCGCCTCCTCATCCTTTAGTTTTAATGTCGTCTGTTCGTTAAGAGTAATAAGTTTTTTTGTAAAAATAAACATAGGAATTGTCATTCCTGCAACAGCGCCCACAACAGGATAAATAAAATCTATCTGTTGGAAAAATTTTGTAAACACAAAATAGATAATTACAAGAAATCCAACCTGAATAACCTGACGCAACACTGTTGTAATGGAATATTTTTCAGGAGCTTTCAAAAGCACTCTTTTTGAAAAAAGGTAATTTAAAAAAGCTATTCCCACACCGACAACTCCCGTTATCAATGCACATATAATATTAAGCTTCAACTTATCACCAGCTTCTAACCTTATTAAATAAATTATAGCACTTTGAATTCTTTTTTCAATGGCAAAATTCACATATTTAAGTTTTTTTGCAAATAATTATTTATAAACAATATTCCCCGATTTATTTCACAAGAAAATATATAATCCACATAAAAGGTGAGGTTTGAAACAAACCCCACCTTATAAATCTGTTTATCCTAAAATCGGTTTATCGACAAACTCAACAACAGGTTCGCCCTTGAGTCCGTCGGATTCAAACACGATAATCTCATTTTCACCGTCACGAAGAACTGATGCAGGGACATAAAGTGTCTGTTGTGGGCCGATTTCCCAATATCTTCCAAGGTTAAAGCCGTTGATTGTGACAAATCCTTTTGTAAATTCAGGGAGTTTAAGGAATGTGTCCTTTGGGTTTTCAATATTGATAAAACCACGATAGAATGCTGATTTTTCGTTGAAATCCTTGCCTTCAAATGGTATATTCTGGAGATTATCCATAGGTATTGTGTAAACTTCCCAGTTAAAATGAACACGATTATCAAAAAGACATCTACCTGCGATACCTTTTTTGCGCATCATCTTTGCACCGAAATTACATCTGCCCATATTTTCGCAAAGGACTGTAAGAACATCGCCTTTTTTAGCAGAAAATCTTGTTTCAAGTCGGTCATTGATATAAAGAATATCAATAAGCTCGTCATTTATATAAATCTGAGCTCTGTCGCCAAGGCTTTCGAATGAAAGACGAGTGTCCTCATAATCACGACCAAGAGTTGTTCTGTACGCAATATATCCGTACCCATTTCCGTATTTTTCCATACATTTTGGAACATCAGAATGAATTGGATTTGCAAGGTGAGGAAGTGCTGTGAAGAAGCCTGTTTTGTCTGTAAGAGTAACTTTGCCATAAGCCTTTTTCTCTCTGTCAGCAGGGATTTCAGGGAGTTCTTCACCAATATGCTTTTTGATTACCTCACGAACTGCCATATATTTTGGTGTAACGTCACCACATTCTGTGAGCATAGCGTCATAGTCATAGCTAGTAACATCAGGCTTGAAGGTTTCATAGTGATTTGCACCTGATGTAAAGCCAAAGTTAGTTCCACCAATGAACATATACATATTAAGGTGACCCTTTGTGAGCATATCGTCAACGACTTTTGCATAGTCCTCGGCTGATGTTGTGTGATGCTTTTCATCACCCCAAGCATCGAACCAACCATTCCACATTTCCATACACATTTTAGGTGTGTCAGGGAAAAGTTCATCGTGTGCCTTAAAGTTTTCCTCAACTCTGCTACCGAAATTAAGTGTTGCAAGACATCCATCAATAGTACCGTCCTGTAAGTCAGACATAGAAGTACCGTCAGATGTGAAAAGTGGAACATCAATTCCTCTGTCTTCAAAGCCTTTTTTAAGGTAATTAAGATATTCCTTATCATCACCGTAATATCCGTACTCATTTTCACACTGAACCATAATGATATTACCACCATTTGTGGTAAGATATGGCTTGATTTCAGCACAAAGTCTGTCAAGATACATATCAAAACGCTCTATGTACTTTTCGTTCATACAACGGATTTCCATATCTTCGTCAGCCTGAATCCACCATGGAAGTCCACCGAATTCCCATTCAGAACAGATATATGGACCTGGTCTTACGATAACCATAAGGTCTTCATTCTGTGCCATTTCGATAAATTTAGCAATATCAAGAATTCCTGTGAAGTCGAACTGTCCCGGGATTTTTTCGTGCATATTCCAAGCACAGTATGTTTCAACACAGTTACAGCCCATTGCCTTTAATTTCATAAAAATATCTGACCAAGTGTCAGGCATATTACGAAAATAATGGACAGCACCTGAAATAAGCTTAATCGGTTTTCCGTCTTTTACAAATTGGTCTTTTATAATCTCAAATGTCATACTTTACACCACATATTCCTTATATTTGTCTGCATATTCTGCAGGTAAAATCACTTTTAAAAGAGTTCCGTCAGCAGTAAATTCTTCGCTTAAAATCTTACCGTTATTACGGATAAAATTCACTTCTCCCCCCTTTGAGAATGGGATAAGCAAATCGAGAGTAACGCTCTTTAATTCAAGGACTTTTTCGATTTCCTTTAAAAGTAAATCAAGATTAACACCCTTTAATGCGCTTATCATAACCGTCTTGCCCATTGTAAGAATGTCAAAAACATTTTCCGCCTTGTCGCATTTGTTCATTACTGTGATGATGTTGTCACCCTTACATCCCAAATCACGAAGAATGTCGGTTGTAATCTCAATATGCTCACTACAATGAATGTCCGATGCGTCGCACACATTGAGAATCACATCAGCCTCACTCGCTTCTTCAAGAGTTGATTTAAATGCCTTGACCAAATCGTGTGGTAATCGGCTGACGAAACCAACTGTGTCAATGAGCATAACATCTTGTCCGTTTGGAAGCGAAAGCTTTCTCGAAGTTGGATCAAGAGTTGCAAAAAGCTTGTCCTCGGCAAGTACTCCTGCATCAGTAAGAGCATTCATAAGTGTTGATTTTCCTGCATTTGTGTAGCCGACGAGAGCAACTGTAATAACACCGTCTTTTTCTCGTCTTTTACGAAGAAGTCCACGCCTTTTTTCAACCTCATTAAGTTGTTCCTGAAGTGCGTGCATTCGTCTCATAATATGACGGCGGTCACTTTCAAGCTTTGTTTCACCGGGACCACGAGTACCAATACCGCCACCAAGTCGTGACAACTGTTTACCTTTACCCGTAAGTCGTGGAAGTGAATATTTAAGCTGAGCTAACTCAACCTGTAATTTACCTTCACTGGTCTTTGCCCTTAATGCAAAAATATCCAAAATCAACTGTGTTCTGTCAACAACTCGCACATCAGTAGCATTTTCAATGTTGCGAATTTGCGACGGAGTCAGTTCACCGTCACAGACAATCAGGTCAATTTCCTGATTATGACAGAAAAGTTCAGCCTCTGCCAGTCTGCCTTTGCCAAGATATGTTGCACCGTCAGGAGTGCTTTTCCGTTGAATAATTGAACCAACAACCGAAGCCCCTGCACTTTCCGTCAGGAGCGTAAGTTCTTCTATACTGGCATCTGCATCAAAATCACCCGTATCAACGGAGATAAGCAACGCCTTTTCAGGTTCTCTTGTAATTTCGTAAAAGTCCATAATTTTTATATAATGTAGGGGCGGATGCCCACATCCGCCCGAAAAAGCGTACTGTAAACCAATACGGGACGATGTGGGCATCGTCCCCTACAAAAACGGTGGCAGAGAAAACCCTCCACCACCGAAATTGTTTTTTATCCTTATTTTTTAAATATTCGATTTACATTAGCAGCATTCATAATCTCTGCGCTGACAACTGCAACCATTATTGCGTTCGCAACCGCAGCCACCGTTGTTATTATCAGAGAGAAGGATTAAGATGATGATAATAATTAACCAAGTGTTGTTACCGAAGAAGTTACACATTTATTTTTCCCCCTTCCGTTTTGTAATTACATTACATATTATGGAAATGAGGAAAATGTGTTACTGTAATCATTTTGCGCTTATTTTAGCGAAGCTAAAAGTCCACCCTTTGAAATAATATTCTGAATAAATTCAGGGAATGGCTGAGCCTTATAGCTTGTGCCTTTTGTAACATTTGTGATAACGCCTGTATCAAAGTCAACAGAAACCTCGTCACCTGCGTCTATTGCGTCACAAGCTTCAGGACATTCAAGAATTGGAAGTCCTATATTAAGTGAATTTCTGTAAAAAATTCTTGCGAATGTCTTTGCGATAACGCATGAAACACCCGCAGCCTTAATAGCAATAGGAGCGTGTTCACGGGATGAGCCACAACCAAAATTAACACCGGCAACCATAATGTCGCCGTCTTTAACTTTATTTACAAATTCCTTGTCGATATCTTCCATACAATGTGAAGCCAATTCCTTAAGGTCAGCAGTATTTAAGTATCTTGCAGGGATAATAACGTCTGTATCAACGTGGTCACCGTATTTATGTACTGAACCTTGAATTTTCATTATTCTACCTCCTCTGGAGTACAAATGTATCCTGTAATTGCACTTGCAGCAGCCACATATGGACTTGCAAGATAAACTTCACTTGTTGGATGTCCCATTCTGCCTACAAAGTTACGATTCGTAGTAGAAATTGCCTTTTCTTCAGCAGCAAGGATACCCATATGACCACCAAGGCAAGGACCACAAGTTGGTGTTGAGAATACTGCACCTGCTTCAACAAAAATTTCAGCAAGACCTTCTCTTACACACTGGAGATATACATTCTGTGTTGCAGGAATAACGATACAACGAACATTTTCATTTACCTTTTTACCCTTAAGCACTTCTGCTGCAGCGCGCATATCTTCGATTCTACCGTTTGTACAAGAGCCGATAACTGACTGGTCAACATAAATCTTGTCAAATTCACCAACAATATGAGCATTTTCAGGAAGATGTGGGAATGCAACTGTTGATTTGAGTTCACCTAAATCAATATTGATTACTTCATCATAAACTGCGTCTTCATCTGCTTCAAAGATAACAGGAGTACGGTCAGTTCTGCCCTTCATATACTCAAGTGTCTTGTCATCAACAGGGAAAATACCGTTCTTTGCGCCACATTCAATAGCCATATTAGCAATACAGAATCTGTCGTCCATTGAAAGATTTGCGATTCCGTCTCCTGTGAATTCAAGTGAACGATATAAAGCACCGTCAACACCGATTTTACCGATAAGGTGAAGAATCAAGTCCTTACCACTAACCCATTTGTTGAACTTACCTGTAACATTAACCTTGATTGCAGATGGAACCTTGAACCAAGCCATACCTGAAATCATACCCGCAGCCATATCAGTTGAACCAACACCTGTTGAGAATGCACCGAGAGCACCGTATGTACAAGTGTGAGAGTCAGCACCGATAACTGTGTCACCTGAAATTACAATTCCTTTTTCAGGAAGAAGAGCGTGTTCAATACCCATCTGACCTACATCAAAGAAATTCTTGATTTTATATTCTCTTGCAAACTGTCTTACCTGTTTGCAGTGTTCAGCAGATTTAATATCCTTGTTAGGTGTGAAATGGTCCATAACAAGAGCAATTTTTTCTCTGTCAAAAACGTCAGTAAAGCCTTTTGCTTTCATTTCGTTGATTGCAACAGGGCTTGTAACGTCGTTACCCATAACAAGGTCAAGACGAACGTTGATAAGCTGTCCTGCTTCAACTTTATCCAATCCCGCATGAGCAGCAAGGATTTTTTGTGTCATTGTCATTCCCATAATTTACTCAACCCCTTTAATATTTCTGTCGCCACTTTCAAGAGCAGTAAGACCTGAACGAGAAAGTTCACAGATACCGTGTTTTTCCATTTTGTCGATAAATTTATCAATAAGGCTTGGAAGACCTGTCATTTCAGCAGTAATTGTTGTGTGACCGATGTCCATAACACGAGCACCGAAACCGTTGATAGTTTTAAGTACTCTTTTTCTGTCCTTATTAAGTGCGTGAACCTTGATAAGAAGGATTTCTGACTGAATTGTCTGACCTTCGTCAAGGTTAATTACCTTGATAACCTCTTCAAGACGAGATAACTGCTGCATAACCATTGTAACCTTGTATTCTTCAACGTCAGAAACGATAGTCATTCGTGAAAATTCAGGACTTTCAGTTTCAGAAACTGTAAGGGACACAACATTGTATCCACGACGGGCAAAAAGACCCGCCACACGTAAGAGCACACCTGTACGGTTATAAACAAGTGCTGATAAATAAATTCGTTTTGTGTTTTCCATATTATATTCTTCCTTTTATGTAGGGGACGATGCCCACATCGTCCCGTGTTGGGTTTAATGATAACTTAATCGGGCGGATTTAGGCATCCGCCCCTACAAAGTTATACTGTTACCTTATAAATCGTTGTAGTCTTCACAACCTCATCCTTATCAAACACACAGTTATAGAATGAAGGTGTGTTTGTAGCATTTGGATAATACTGTGTTTCAAGACAGAAGCCACAACGGAAATCCATTGGAGTGTTATTCTTACCGATTTTGCCCTCAAGGAAATTACCTACATACAACTGCATACCAGGTAAATCTGTAAGGCAATCAAGTCTTACACCATTTGGAGCAGTAACAGTAGCTGCAAGACGAAGTTCCTTGTTATAATCGTTAATGCAGAAGTTGTGGTCGTAACCGTTACCTGCATCTAACTGTTCATAGTCCATTCCGATATCTCTGCCGATTGTCTTTGGCTCACGGAAATCGAATGGAGTACCTGTAACATCTCTTATTTCACCTGTTGGAACAAGTCCTTCACCCATAGGAGTGAATGCATCAGCATTTATGTAAAGAGTGTGGTCAAGAATGTCACCATTCTGATATCCCTTAAGGTTAAAGTAAGCGTGATTAGTAAGATTGAACGCAGTCTTTTTGTCAGAAACTGCTGTGTAATCAATAATGATTTCATTCTTGTCAGTAAGAGTATATTTAACTGTTACTTTCTTGTTACCAGGGAAGCCCTCTGTACCGTCAGCACTGAAATATGAGAACTCAACGGAGTCAGAGTCAACAATTATTGCATCCCACACAGCCTGTGAAAATTCTCCGTTACTGTGGAGAGTAACATCACCGTGAGTTGTTGTAACAGGAACCTTAACACCGTCAATTGTAAGTCCACCTGCTGAAATTCTGTTAGCAACAGGACCAACTATAACACCCTGATAATCGTGACGATTTTCGAAACCTTCCATATCGTCAAAGCCGAGCAATAAATCAAGCTCATTTTCTTGGCTGTCTTTTACTAAAATGCTCTGTAAAGTAGCACCCCATGTGATAAGGTTGATTTTCATATTATTGTTGTTTTCAATGAGAAAAGCGTCAACCTGTTTTCCGTCTTTTGTCATACCAAAAACTGATTTTGTGATACTCATAAATTCAACTCCAAATCATAATTTATTTAGAAATCTATACACGAATACAATTATATTACTTTAGTGCGATAAAGTCAACAATTATTTATGTGCATAAGGCAAAAACACAGCTTAAAATTGTTGTGAAATTGATAATTTGTGCAATCAAAAAGGGACACCTTTGAACAGTGTCCCTTTAAAAATTAATAACAGTTTTAAATTCTAAAAATCTGACCAGCCAGGTCCATCCATTTCTCCTGTAACTATCTCCATTCTATCTGATAGCACAAGTCTTCAACTGCCTTACGACGGCTAACTAATTCATCCGGAGCATAAGCCTCTCCGTGTTCCCAGATTGTTTGTACACCGCCATAAGAATCGACAACAATGTCGCCCCATTCTTGACGAAGGAAATCATCAGGGTCTTCGTATACAGGAAATTCTTGATTTTCTATTTCCCTATACACATCATCATAGAAAGCTATCAACTCATCAACTACTACCTGAGCTTCTTCAGTTAACGGTTCACTGTCATCATAATATTCAGGAACATATCTGTTATACACCTCTCGAACCGCGTCTATACTATCCAGCCAAAGGGCATCTTTGATTTCCTCACGAGCTGTTTCAACGGATATATTTAACTCAGCATCCTGTTGATAAGTAGGAAATATTAAATTAGTTTCAATTGCAATCAGCGAAGCAAAAAGCAATACAAAAACTATAATTATTATAGCTATTACAAAAGTTTTTCTTGTTTTTACCGCTTTGTTGAGAGCTATATCGTCTTCCGTTTCTGAAAACTGAACATCGTCCTCCTTATCATAGCTCTCTAATGGCACTGTAATATCATCTTCGTTTTCATCTGACACATTATAATCCAATGGCATTGTGAGCTTTTCGCTATCTTCTTCTGTAAAAGGAACAGTAACAACATCACCATCTTCGTCCACCGAAAGAGTATCAATATCCTCAATCAATGAATCAAGTGTCAGATTTTCATCGTAAGCTGTTAAAGGCATAGTTGGAGTATCGTCTGAAGCTTTTGCAGGGTCAGTTACCATCGAGCCACAACCATTGCAGAATCTGCTGTCGTCCTCTAAAATTTTTCCACAGAATTTACAAACAAACATACCTGAACCTTCCATTCTGTCAATAATGCACTGTTTAAATTTAATTTTATCACACAAAAATACTGTTGTAAAGTGAGGATGTTAGAGTTTATCTGAACAAAAGCAGAGTGAAGAATTGGACACCCCACTTGATGGGGAGCGAAAAGGACGCCGTGGTCGTCGTCCCCTACAAGATTTCGTTTTCTCAATAATATCCCGATAAATTATAATTTTCATAAGCTCCTCATTTTTCTCCGATTAATCTTTTGTATAAACCTTGTATCTTTGTCAAAAATATTGACAGAGGTGATTATTTTGAAAAATACTGAAAAAGTCAAAAAAACTACTTATTCCGTTATTGCACTGACCCTTTGTGTTGTTGCGCTTTTTTCATTCTGGTTTGCCAACAAAGACAATACCGGCATATTGCCCGACGAAACCGATGTATTCTCACAAACTGAAGCAAAGACAACAAAGGCTGATATTCAGGTCAACAATCCCGTTACCAATGTACCTGACGACAGACAGGAGGAAGAAACCACAAAGGCAGAGCCCTTGTTATCCGTTAATTTTGTTTTTCCCTTAGGTAACGATATTACAAAAGAATTCACAAGGGATGAGCTTGTTAAAAACGATACCACGGGTGACTGGCGTATTCACAAGGGCATCGACATCAAGGGCAATTCGGGTGACACCATAAATGCAATTTCCGACGGAATTGTCACAGAGGTCTGTTATGACGAATTATGGGGTACTGTTGTTACAATTGACCACAACAACGGATTTGTTGCAAAATATTACGGACTAAAGAAAAACAGCACCGTAAATCCCGGTGATGAGGTAAAATCCAATAAAAAAATCGGTCTGCTGGACGAAATTCCAATCGAATCTGCTGACGGAATTCATCTTCATTTAGAATTATACAAGGATGGCAAGTTGATTTCACCTTCAGAATATCTCGGAAAAAAAGTTGATATATCCGAATAAATATGGTAAACTTTTCTCGGTGATTTAATGAAAGTTAAATATTTCAATATTTCTGATGATATACAGATAAACAAAGAAATTCTGCCCGAAAATGTGCTCTCTCATTGTAAAAAAAGAGAAAGCTTTTTAGCCGCACAGGAGCTTATAAAAATGGGGGCTGAAAATCTTCATTACAATGAGAAAAAGAAGCCCTTGGCAGATAACTGTTATGTGAGCATTTCACATAGCGGTGATATGGTTGCGGTCTGCACAAGTGACAAGCCAATCGGAATAGATATTGAGAAAATTGACAAAACCCGAGATTTGAGTAAAATTGCAAAGCGTTTTTACCACGGAAAAGAGCTTGAATTATTTAGGGAAAACCCCTCTGCCGAACTCTTTTTTGATATATGGACAAAAAAAGAAGCCTACAGCAAAATCAGTGGCGAAGGTGTGGGTGAAGTGTTCAAGGGCTTTGATGTTTTTGAATTAAATGATTATGCTTTTGAGACAAAAACACTTGGTGAATATGTATTATCCGTCTGCGAGATAAAATAAGAACCCGACCCGTCAACGCATTAAAAATGCGGACGGGTACCCCGGAACCTTGTTGTTTCACAATAAAAACCCGACCCGTCAACGCATTA
>JAZSHP010000181.1:0-8065 GCA_045533355.1 Candidatus Fimenecus sp. | reverse complement strand
ATTTCAAATCCGGAAACGACCATTTCTCCGTTTTCATTGATTTCCAGAGTCTGCCCTTCTTCGATCTCCGTCTGGACACCGGCGCCGAAGTTGTTGTAGATCGTGCGGACCACATAGATTTTGCCGTCCCTGATCTGGTATACGTCAGTCAGCGGATACTGATTGACGGAGTGGATAAAAGTTACCGAGAACTCATCCCCCTCTGAAACACGGAAGCGGGCAAATTCTTCATCCGTGTCTCCGTTCCTTAAGACCAGATAATCTCCGCTTCTTAGGGCTATTGTCAGAATGGCTGCAATAACGACAACCATTATTGCAGCCATTGCTGTTATCTTCGATTTCTTACTTTTCAAAAGACTTATTATTTAAGAGCGCCAACTTCTTTGAAGTACTTCTCAGCACCCGGATGGAACGGAACGGAAATACCGCTTACAGCGTACTCAAGGCTAAGCTCTTCACCTTTTGCGTGTGCAGATGCAATCTCTTCTTTGTTGTCGAAGATAGCCTTTGTTAAGTTGTAAACTACATCCTCACTAAGTTTCGGGGAAGCGATCAGTGTAGCTTTGATAGCAACTGTCTGAACGTCCTCATCAACACCCTTGTAGGAACCGCCCGGAATCGGGTATGTTGTATAGAACGGATAAGCCTCTGCAAGTTTTGCAGCGTGTGCATCGTCGATTGCAAGAAGGTTGATGTCATTTGTAGTAGCGAGCTCTACGATAGCTGTTGTCGGAGCACCTGCTGTACAGAAGAATGCATCGATCTTACCATCTTTTAAAGCGTCGGAGGAATCGCCGAAACCGAGGTTGTTAACGGAGATATCTTCGAATGTAATGTCGTAAGCTTCAAGGATCTGACGTGCGTTGAACTCTACACCGGAACCAGCGTCACCAACGGAAACTCTCTTGCCCTTTAAGTCTTCGATGGAAGCGATGTCTTTTGTAGCTACAACCTGACATACCTCAGCGTAAAGAGCTGCTACTGTTGCGAACTGATCAGCTGCGCCTTCTTCTGCGAAAAGGTCTGTTCCCTTGTAACCATAGTCCATAACGTCGTTCTGTACGATAGCCATATCAACATCACCGTCAGCAATGCCAAGGATGTTAGCCTTTGATGCACCTGATGACTGAATTGTGAGCTGAGCACCTGTTTTTTCTTTGAGAACTGTTGAGATAACATTACAGAAACCATAGTATGTACCTGTTGTACCACCGGTACCTACATTGAGTTTAATTGAAGAAATGTCACCTGCCGGAGTTTCTTCAGGAGCTTTGTTGCCACAACCTGCAAAGAAAACAGATGTGAAAACAAGAACTAATGCGAGAACTACTACTAATCTTTTTTTCATAAAATATCCTCCTATTTTTTCATTCCGAGTAAATAAATATTCATTAAACGGAACTTATTTAGAAACATTATACAATGTATTTTAAAAATATGCAAGTATCTTGTTAAAATTTATTAATATTGTATATTGTAAATAACAAAAAGCAACAGTGAAATACTGTTGCTCATGTAGTTGTTATCTTTTTTTATATATAACCAATTCAGGGTTTTCGCCATTTTTTTCATAGGTGCAAATAAGTAAGAAATCCATATTTCCTGCAATACCAACACATAATCCATCGAATTCACTTTTAAGTTGGCTACCAAGGTATGTAGCCTTGTCATCAAGAAATTTTACAAATTGTCCGTTAGGAAGTCGGTATTCGAGATTTATAAAATTGCCTGACAAAACATTTAGATTTTCGACTTTGGGCAATCCCTCAATAGTTAGAAGTTCATTAAATTCATTAATAAGCTTCTTTTTGAATTCATTAAATTTCTCTTTACCACCGAGTTTCATATATTGCTTCCAATAATCAAGGGTAAAATCACCATCAGCATAACACCACTTACAGTATTCTTCGTTGAAATCACCATCGGTTTCTTTGCTGATGTTAGCGTCTTCCAAGGGCATACCACAGCATTGACAGATTAACTGACATGGTGAACCTAAAAGGGTATTGATAGAAACATCATATAGCTTTGACAATAATTTCAATGTTTCTGTGTTCGGTGTTGTTTCTCCGTTTTCCCAACGAGAAACTGCCTGACGTGTAACAAAGACTTTTTCTGCAAGTTCATCCTGCGATAATCCTTTTTTTGTTCTTAATTCAAGTAAAATATCTTTTGTATCCAAAAAACTTCACCTCAAGGATATTCTAACACTAAATAGATTTACGAACAAGCAACTTGCTGTTGCTAAGGTTTATAAGAGTTTAGAAACATAATTATATTAAATAGAAACAAAAAGACCACACAGTTAATTGTGTAGTCTTGTTTGCTATAATGTAAATTATTTAGCTTTGATTTGTGTTTTGATAATGTATGAAATAGCTTTCACACCTCTGGTAATGTATTTTCCAAGATTACCTGAAAGCCCTGTCAAAACAGGATTTTTAAGGTCTTTTTCATTTATACCATCTGCGTTACCGTCTTTAACAACAATGTTGTCACCGGTAAATGGCTGAATAGGGGAGTTTTTATCAGCAGTAATCAATGCACCGTCAGCAAATGCACATATTTCTGCTTTTTCACCCTTTGTGATTCCATTTTGGCTCATTGGATAAAGCCCGAAAAGAGCAGTTTCTGAGCTACCGTTATATGATGGTGCAATACTTTTTCCTTGTGCAGCGACAAGAGTATATGTATTAAGAATTTCGTCGTTACCACGACTGAAATGATGGCGCTGATTTCCGTAGTATGTACCGTATGGATTCATTCTTACGGTTTTGTCTTTTTCAAGACGCATAGGACAATGTGCCATTGATGAAAGCACCTGACGAGCATTTGCAATGATGATACCACAATTTTCGTCGTAAAGTCCAACAAAACCACCTGTTAGTTGATGGTTGAATGAGTCAATCTTATCGTTTTTTGAATCACATTCCGGGAAACTTTGTGTCCTGAATGCAGAAATATCATCCATAAAATTACGCTTGATAACAGAAATGTCACCATTAAGAGTTGGTGTAATCTGGAATGGTACAGTTTCTTTCCAATCCATATCGCTGTATCTGCCAAGAGCAGAGTTTTCAGTTGAAATTGATGTAGTTTCTGCTGTGTAAGGGTATTCAACCGATGTACGAACAAAAATTGCATCGGAAAAATCTGTTTTAAAGAAATCAAATGTATATTTACCTGATTTCAATTCATTTGGTAAGTGAATTTCGCCCTGAATACGAACACCCTCACCATTACCGCCAACAGCAAGTGAAGATACACTTTTACTTTCAAAATTATATTTTTTATTTCCATAAGAAATGTATGACTGTAAAAAGTCGTATCCACCGATTTTCTTACCGTCAATCTGTGCGAATGCAATATTGCCATTTGGTGTAAACATAATTGAAACACGAGGAGTTTCAAGAAGATTTTTAAAAGGAGTTTTCTCTTTTTTGCCGTCAAAACGGATGTTCAGTTCATATTTTTCCTTTACTTCGTTGAACTTCATCATTAAGAACGCAGATTTACATTTGTTATCAGTAGGTACAGCAACGAAGCTTTCAAGTCCGTCAGCACAAATCTGTATGCAAGAGGCATCATCAATTTTCTCTTTAATTTCAATCTGCACGCACTGTAACTGAGATTTTGTTGTGTTATAAACTGTGATTTTTTTGGTTTTTGGCATATGTGACATTTCGTCATTAATAACCTTGTCACTTAGCTGGAGTGCAGTTTTTTCTCTTTGGATATTAAGCACAGGTGTTGCAAGACCAAAATGAGTTGTTGAAAGTAAAAGAACCCTGTTGTTAAAGGAAGGGGAGAGCATATCGCGTTCGCTTGTAACCTTTGCCATAGCTCTGGCACGCTCAATTCGTGTCCAAATCTTTCTGTTAAAAGGCTTTTCAGACCATGAGGCATAGCCTGTGAAATTACCGTCAGCAGTATCGTGAGTAAAGTCGATTTTACCGATAGGTTTGTGGTTTTTAATGTATCCGCCGGGAGTGTCAAAAACAACATAAGGCAAGTCAGCAACTTCCTTTACAAGTCCGTGAATACCATCAGTATTTGCAATCTTGCCTGTGAATTTTCCCATATCAATAGTTTCCCAGAATATAGCATCAGCATCCATATTGATAAAAAGGAAAAGGTCGTTGTTAATTTCACCGGATTCCTGTTTTCGTCTTAAATCTTTAACCCAAGCACGAAGACAACCTGCATCACAAACATCAGAGTTTGAATATGTAGGAATAATGGTCATGCTTTCACCCTTGTAGGTGTATGTGAGAGGATTGAAGGCTTCTTCGTCAGAAAGTCTAGGAATAATTGTTCTGAATGCATCGAAGGGTACACAACTGTAATAAAGGCAAAGTGCCTTAACACCAAGCTTGTTGTATAATGAAACCTGTGACGGTGTAAACATAACCTCCTGCGGACGCACAATCATTTCACAAGTACCGAAAATGTCTTCAAGACCACTGCCATCAGGATTAGTAACAGCAAGGTTAATGCTTTCGCAGAATTCATCCTCTGTCATAGCAGATAAAGCACCGTTGTTATATCCCATTATGATGTTTTCGTCACCGTATTTGATAACTCGTTCTTTCATTTTTTCAATGATATCAGGTGCATATTGGGGCAAAATTTTCTGTAAAGAGAAAAAGTTTTCCGTATCCCAAGTGCCTTTTACAGGAATTCCCTGTTCATTGAATTCTGTAAGTGTGTCAAGAATTTTACGGATAATTCTTATATCTGAACCAAAGCCCAGATTGTCATTTGTATCCCCACGATACGAGTGGTAACAGTTAACATGAAAACCATAAGCTATGTGAATTTTATTATCAGTCATTTTCCGAATCCCCCTGATATATTGTTAGTGCTATCATATCACATATTATGTTCAAAAACAATCATAAAAAACATATTAATATTTTCGCGTTTTATTGAAATATACCACAATATCTGGTATAATATTTTCCATATTTTTACGCGAGGTATTCATTATGAGCAAAGTACTTGAAAAGATGTATGAACATTTAGGAAACTGGGGTCCATATTCAAAGAAATACAGCGGTATTTCACGAATTGTTGACCATAAAACAGAGGGCGGTGTCCGCTTTGACTGTGTTGTTAGTCCTGCTGTGGAAAATGCTGACAGCCGTGTCCCAAATGTGACAGTTCCTGTTGGTGTTCATCCTTGGGAAGCAAAATCTGACTATTCATTCTATTCATACCGTTATGACCTTGAATGGAAAGACAAGGTCTATGCCGATGTGTCCTTTACAAAGCTCGATAGTGACAGTGTCCTTGTCCGTACAAAGTTTGTGAATAATACAGATATTACACAGATTTGTCTTCTTAATCTTTTCTCTGCAATTGAATACCCAAATGTATATGCAACAACTCCCGTTTTACCTGAAAAGAATATTTTCGTAAAAGCACTCGATTACAAATCCTATGACTATAACACTGTTCGTCCTTGGGATAAGCAGGTTATTGATGCTATGAAAAAGGGTGAGTTCTTTGATGACGGATTTACATATCATAAGGGTCTCGGTGACCGTGATAACAACCGTTACATTCTTCCTAAGTACTCAAAACTTGGTGAAGAAGCAGGGGACAGAATTACTTATGAAATAAAGGGTGTTTCCGAATTTAATAATCCTCAACTTAATATCCGTTATCGTACAACAGACAATAAAAATAGCGAATGGACACTTAACGGTGAAAAGGTTGTTTTCACAAGTGCAACTAACTTTAATATTTTATCAATTCCGTTCAGTAGTGAAAATGTTGAGCTTGTATCTTACGGTACAGGTGGAATTGAATTCGATTTCCTTTGTGTTACAGAAAAGGGTGAGTGTGTTTCAGTAAACTCAAAGACACATAATTTCTATCCTGAAATTGAAACAAAAACTTGTGATATCGGTAAACTTGCAAGCTACAAATATGACGGTGTAGACGGAAAATTCTTTGTAAGAACATTCAATGATGTTACTCGTTTCCGTGACTTTAATACAGGTTGTCTTGAGGACAGTCCGACAGCAAGAATTTCACAGCCTGATGAAAGTTTTCAGAATATGCTTGAAACATTTTCAGGCTCATTCTCTGAAAAACATAGTGATGAAGGCTTTTATCATAATACTGTAGTTTATACTCTTTATGTAGAGCCTCATACGGAACATATTGAATATGCTGTTTTATCCTTCGGTGAAACAGAGTATAAGTCAACTGACGAATACGAAAAAATATATGAAACTGCATATAATTCACTTGAAAAATTTGATTTGAACGAAGCAGGTAAAACATACGAATTCTCAAACAGAATTCTTCGTGTAACCGTTTTCCAGAATACTGTTTATCCGCTTTACCGAAACGGTGAATATATTGTTCATCATACTCCGGGTAAGCGTTGGGACTCATTCTACACATGGGATTCAGGCTTTATCGGTCTTGATATGCTCGAATTTGCACCACATATTTCTGACTACATCCTTGAAACATATCTGTCGGACAATGACCAATGGGCATTTTTGCTTCACGGCTCTCCTGTTCCTGTTCATATTTATCAATATCTTGAAATGCTTAAACGTGCAGAGGATAAAACAGAACTTCTCAAGTATTATGACAGAGTTAAGATGTTCTATGATTTCCTTGCAGGTAAAATCAATGGCTCAACAACTACAAAATTCAATAGTGGTTTAACCACCACATTTGATTATTTCTATAATTGCAGTGGTATGGATGACTTGCCACCACAAAAGGCTATGTATGCAGAGCAAAAACAGAAATGGATGACTCCTGTAATTTCATCTTCTCAGGTTATCCGTTGTGCAAAAATACTTTATATGGCAGCTGATTTGTTAGGTCGAGAAGATGATAAAGCTGTTTATCTTGAGGATATAGAAAGAGTTTCAACTGCACTTCAGAAGTATTCTTGGGATGAAGAGTGTGGCTATTTCTCCTATGTGATTCACGATGAAAACGGTAATCCGAAAGAAAAATACAGAAATGCACAGGGTGAAAACCTTAATAAAACAATGGATGGTATCTATCCTATTGTTGCAGGTGTCGTAACAGATAGTCAGCGTGACAGAATCCTCGCTCACCTTAAGAGTGACGATGAAATGTTCAGCCCTGTTGGTATAAGTGCTGTTGACAAAACTGCATCATATTACATTACAAACGGTTATTGGAACGGTAATGTATGGCTTTCACATCAGTGGTTTGTGTGGAAAACAATGCTTGACTTGGGTGAAACAGATTTTGCGTTCCGTATTGCCGAAACTGCACTCAAATCATGGAAACGTGAGGTTGAATATTCATACTATACATTTGAAATGTTCAATATTACCTCAGGTCGTGGCGGATGGTTCCATAATTTTGGCGGACTTTCAACACCTGTTAACATCTGGACTAATGCTTATTATAAGCCAAAGACATTTTCAACAGGTCTTGACACAATGGTTATGAGCAATAATTTCAATGACGATGCAACTGAATTCAGTTGTGAACTTAAATATTACGGCAATAATGAAAAATATTCAGTAATTGTTGTTATGATAGATAAAAAGAATAGTTATAATGCAACTGTGAATGGTGAAAATGCAGATGTATTTATCCGTGACAAGGGAATTGTGGAAATTACAATTACAGGTGATGTGAAAACAGCAGAAATCAAGGTGTTTTAACTTGTATAATCTTCAATAACACTTTGCAGATAATTTTTATCGTCAGTTACAATACCTTTTTCAAGCAGCTTTGCATCCTGTTCAGGTAAAAGTGAAATATAGGAGTCATAAACAATGTAAGGCTTAGCTTCCTCGTTTTTGTAGACTGCAACCTTACCTTCATATTCTTTAATTGTAAAATAATCCTTTGTAATTTCCGAATAATCTATTACACTGCGATTGTTCAAATCGTTATTAAGACTTACAAAGAGAACGGTGAAGCAGGTGACTGCAAGAAGGCCGAATAGTAGAAATTTTGTCATTTCAGGTTTCATTTTTTCACTTCCTTTATCGATATTTTGTCAAAAATATTACAAATTATTAATTTTTTTAAATTTTATAAAAAAATA
>JAZSHP010000047.1:0-24311 GCA_045533355.1 Candidatus Fimenecus sp. | reverse complement strand
TTGTAGGGGACGATGCCCACATCGTCCCGTTCTAAAGTGTGCTATTGACCGACTGCGGGACGATGTGGGGTGCGGGTGTCCGGTGGACACCTCTGCGAAGCAGAAGCACCGACCGAACCGGCAGGTGAGACTCATCGTCCCCTACGATTCATATCCATTTTAATAATTAAAATAGCCCGACAAATTATAATTTACCTTACAATAACATTGGTTGTACTTGTTTATTTGTGGCAAGAACTTCTTTTACTGTATCAGGAATGTACCTGAAATCTGCCACAATTGAATTGGGTTTATTTATATAATCGTCCTGCTCCATAGGTACAAAATAAATGTTTTTACTATTCATAAGTAGCCCTATGTTTTTCGCTGATGATCCAAGTGCATCGTTTGTAGAAACTGCAATTATAACGGGACGTTGATTTCTTAAATGTGCTTTTACTGCCAGTGTTACAGATGTATCACTTATTCCGTTGGCAAGTTTTCCGAGAGTGTTGCCTGTACAAGGTGCTATCACTAAAACATCCAGTAATTCTTTCGGGCCGATGGGCTCTGCGCCTGAAATCGTATAAATTATATTATCCTTACATATTTCTTCAATTTGCTCATTGAATTCCCTTGCTTTTCCGAATCTTGTATCCGTTGTGTACGCTGTATGTGACATAATGGGGATTACCTTATATCCCTCATCAACTAATCTTTTCATTTGTGGAATTACCTTTTTAAATGTGCAGAATGAACCACAAAGGGCAAATCCCACAGTTTCTTTGCTCAATTTTACTCCTCCCTTTGCAGGTTTTCTTCTATTTTTTTACCGATTATTTCCCCTGCTGTTTTCGGTGTGTATTTTCCGGGTAATCCGAATGCTTTGACCACATCTACCGAATACTTTCGTGCAAGATTAAAGTCAAGTCCGTATGGTGCAGAGGCAAGCTCCATAATTTTACTATCTTTTCTCATATTTTTCAGAGCTTCTTCATCTATAATCTGTGAAGGCACAGTGTTTATGATAAAATCAAATTTATTTATAAGGCAAGGAAGCTTTGTCAAAGGTTGAGCAACACAGCCATTTATGACAGCTTCATTTCTCTGGTTTTCATTTCGTGCAAAAATAGTAACATTACAGGAAAGGGCAGTTAAAACTGATGCGGTTTCTCTTGCCACTCTGCCATAACCCGTTATGGCATATTTCCCTAAAGGCAACGCAAAATCTATATGCTCAAGAATAATTTTAAGTGCTCCGAAGGCAGTGAGCACTGCATTTTTATCAATGAAATCGCTATCATAATAATCAACAAAGGGTATTTCCGTTTCACGGAGTCGCGACAACAACTCACCCTTGATTATTCCACCAAAAACCAAATTATTTTTGCCGAGGAAAGAAAGAAGCCGTTCAATTGAAATCTCCCGTTTCGAAAAAGGCATAACAATTGTTTTGTCGTTTCGTGTGGCAGGTAGCGGAAGAATCACAACAGTATTATCTCCTATCATACCTTTAAGCTTATCCGTATCGTCATCCCAGTCAAAAAGTCCGTAGGAAGCCACCTCATAACCCATTTCACACAAATACTCTTTAAGATATTTTTGTCGTTTATCTCCACCTACAATTACAATATTTCTCATAAAACAACCTCCTTGCCTACTATTATGGTATGTTTTTTTAGAAAAAAGGTGATTTAGGTGTTTAAATTTTCTGAAAAATATACTATAATATAAAATGGTGATTAATATGAATGAAATTTCAAAAGTTTTAGAAAGAGTAAAAACAATACATTTCATCGGTATCGGTGGTAGCGGTATGTGTCCACTTGCCGAAATTCTGCATAGTAAGGGCTATACATTACAGGGCTCTGACAACAACGAAAGTTCAATCGTTGACCGTATCCGCAAAATGGGTATCAAGGTTATGATGGGACAAAGAGCAGAAAATATTGAAGGAGCCGAAATGGTGGTTTATTCTGCTGCAATTTCAAAGGAAAACCCTGAGTTAAAGGCAGCACTTGAAAGCGGTATTCCAACATTCCAGCGTGCAGAATTATTAGGTGAGGTTTCCCGCCAGTTTACTAACTGTATCGGTATCTGTGGTACTCACGGAAAGACCACTGTAACTTCACTTACTGTTCAGACAATGATTGAAGCCGGACTTGACCCTTCTGCAGTTATCGGCGGTAAATTGCCACTTACAAACAGTTATGGTCGAGTTGGCAATACAGAAACTATCGTTATGGAATCTTGCGAATATCAGGATACTTTCCTTAAAATGAGTCCTGATGTTGCTGTTATCCTCAATATTGACGAGGACCACCTTGAATATTTCAAGACTATGGAAAATCTCATTTTAAGCTTCACAAAATTTGCTTCTTCAGCTACAAAAGCAGTAATTTACAATGGTGACGATGAAAACACCCTTAAGGCCATCGCTGACATTAAGGGTAAAGAGATGATTTCATTTGGCTTCAGTGATAAAAATGACTACTATGCTGAAAACATTGAAGAGTACAAGGGCGCATTCACAAAATTTGATGTAATGTATAAGGGTGAAAAGTTAGGTTCTGTTGAGCTTTCAATTCCGGGTATCCACAATGTGCTCAATGCACTTGCTGCGATTGCTTCTGCAATTTTTTCAGGTGCAAAGTTCGAAGACTGTATCAAAGGATTACAGGAATTCAAGGGTGCAGGTCGTCGCTTTGAGGATTTGGGTACATACAACGGAATTGACTTCGTTGATGACTATGCTCACCACCCTGCTGAGTTAAAGGTTACTCTTGAGGCAGCAATGAAAATGGGATACAACACAGTATGGGCAGTTTTCCAGCCTTTCACATACTCAAGAACTGCTATGCATTTTGACGAATTTGTTGATGTACTCAAAATTCCTGACAAATGTGTTATGACAGAAATTATGGGTTCTCGTGAAGTGAATACTTATGATATTTACACATCACAGTTAGCCGAAAAAATCCCCGGTTCAGTCTGGTTCAACACTCAGGAAGAAGTTGCAGAATATGTTGTAAAAAATGCAAAAGCAGGAGATTTAGTCCTCACAATGGGTTGTGGCGACATTTACAAATCTGCATTTATGATGATTGAGAGTCTTAAAAATGGTACAGTTCAATAATTCCTGGGACATCCTCTTAAAGGATGAATTTCAGAAGCCATATTATCTCAACCTGAGAAAATTCCTTGTGGGAGAATACAAGACTCAGACAATTTATCCGCATATGAACAACATCTTTAATGCTCTTAAATATACGGACTATAAGGATGTTAAGGTTGTAATCTTAGGGCAGGACCCTTATCATCAGCCAAATCAGGCGCACGGGCTTTGTTTTTCTGTGCAAAAAGGTGTAAAAGCACCTCCGTCATTACAGAATATGTATAAGGAAATTCACGCTGAATACGGATACCCTATACCTGACCACGGTGAGCTTACATATTGGGCACAGCAAGGTGTTCTTATGATGAACACAGTTTTAACCGTAAGAGAGAGTCAACCAAACAGTCACAAAGGAATGGGTTGGGAGATTTTTACAGATAATGTAATTTCACTTCTTAATATGCGACCGGAACCAATGGTTTTCCTTCTCTGGGGAGCAAATGCCAGAGCAAAGAAGAAAATCATTACAAATCCTAACCATTTAGTGCTCGAGTCGGCACATCCAAGTCCCCTTTCTGCTTATAACGGATTTTTCGGAAACGGACATTTCAAAAAGGCAAATGAATTCCTTAAGTCCCGTGGTTTGACAGAAATTGACTGGAGAATTGTATAAACAAAACAGATATAAATAAACCCCACAAAGAACGAATCCTTGTGGGGTCACTTTTTTTATTGATTATTTATTATGCAACATCGCGTTCAACTGATATAGGAGTGAAAAGATATCCTTTTTCAATATACTTTGAAAGGTCTTCTTTGATGTTAAGCTTAATTTTTCCTGTTTCTGAATTATAGTTATCCTTATTCAAGGAGATGGTAACAGGGACATCAAATGCATCTACTCCTCCGATATATGAAACAGTTATGCTGATAGTATTGTTATTGTATTTTGCCAAGATAGCATAACCATCTGTGTTTACTTTTCCGTCATTTTCAAACTCAACCTCAAATACAGGTTCAGCTTTTGTACCCACATTCTTTATGCCTCTTATAACTTCAAACACATTAGTCAATATATCCTTTTCACTCTTAGGAATACCGTCATCTTCTTCCTCTTCCTTTTCAACGAAAAGAACCTTGTATTCCTTTGATACAGAGTCTAATATGAAGCCATATTCAATGTATGCATCTGCATCACTGGAGATTTCAACAACAGCTGTTTCTTTTTCCTTGTCATATTCAACTCTGTCAGTATAAATGAATACACTACCTGAACGTGTTGTGCCGTCTTCAATCTTGAATTCAATCTTAAATTCAATTTTCTTGTTGGTTGTAACTGTTGTTATTGTATAGTTCTTAGTTTCAACCTCATCCTTGACTCTTACAACAATTTCAGGCGCATCCTTTGTACCCACATTTTCTACCATTTCAATTGCTTCATAAACATTTACTTTTTTGACATCATTAAGGCCGATAACTTTATATTCAATAACAAACTCATCTTCACCAACAAGTCGTTTTTTAACTCTTTCAAGGTCGTTAATGCTTTTATAATTAACCTTGAATGTTACTTTGACAATGTCACCGTTAGATAATCCTTCTTCAGAATCCTTGTCAATAGAATATGCAATGAAGTTCTGGAAATTATCACCATCATAGGTTTCACCGTCATAATTTTTGCCGTACAATTCCTTTGCCATTGCTTCATAATCAATGAAATCTTCGCTGATTGTTCCATATCCGTCAGCGCCATCAAACACTGCATCCTCATTGATAAACTTCTCAATCTTAACCTGATTAAACAATGAAGACACCACAATGATTCCCACAATTATTACTAAAGGAATAGCCCAGAATGCAACAGCAATTCCTTTGCCACCGTTCTTTTTGCTTCTTGTTCTTGCAGGAGCTGTTGTTCTTTCTGCATTAGTCTGTCTTGAAGCCCTTGCCGGTCTTTCAAAACCAATCGGACGCTCATCATCCAGAGGTCTTGTAGTTCTTACTGGTCTTTCGGCACCCACAGGTCTTGTAGTTCTTACTGGTCTCTCAGCACCCACAGGTCTTTCTGTACTCATTGGTCTTGTTGCTTCTATCGGACTTGTTGCATCCATAGGAGCATTGTCAATCGGAGTATTTGTTGTTCTGGAACGGATTGGTCGTGGTTGAGAGTTATTAGCAGGTCTTCTTTCTCGAGCAGGTCTGCTGCTTACAAATTTGTCGAGGATTTCATCTGTTATAACTACATCATAACGAGAGTCACTTACAATATCAACTACCTCCGGTTCAGGAGTTACTACTTTAGACTCAGGAGTTACTGCCTTTGGTACTGGAGATACTTCTTCCGGTTCTAAAAATAGTGTACCACATTTTTCACAGAGCACAGCATTGTCGGATAACTGTGCACCACACTTTTTGCAATACATTTTTCACATTCCTTTCGGTTTAGTTATAGTTAATTATAGAATAATAACCATATTTTGTCAACAAAAGAGGACAGTTACTTTAGTGACTGTCTTATTTTTAGCTATATAATTACGTCTTTTTTCAAAAAGACGGATAAATATTCCCCCACTTTTGCAAAAAAAACGAACCAAAGACCTTATATGTCCTTGGTTCATTTAATTTCAAATGTACTTAACTATTAAAGTGCATCTGTATCCGGAATTGTAACCTCTTCAGTTGTTTCCTCTGTTGTTGTTTCTGTTGTTGTTTCTTCGTGAATTGGGTCATCACAGAATAAACATGCAGTACCTACTACAGGAATTGCACTCATAAGAACAAGAACAGCACCCATGATGATAGCTAACTTTGTGAACTTATTTTTCATGCCTTTCACCTCCCGAATACATACAATTATGTTGATTATATGCTTCAAAGTAACGGAAAATTCCTTTCCCACCTATTCAGCATATATATTCTACCATACACTGCCAACAAATTCAATTAAAATTTATCACAGTAGATAAAAAGATTTATTATTTTTTTTGAACATAATAAACAAAAAGAGCCAATGACTAAAAATCATCGGCTCATTTCATTTAAAAATTAAAGTGCGTCTGTATCAGGAATTGTAACTTCTTCAGATGTTGTTTCCTCTACTGTTGTTGTTTCCTCATGAATTGGTTCATCACAGAAGAAACATGCAGCACCTACCACTGGAATTGCACTCATAAGAACAAGAACAGCACCCATAATGATAGCTAACTTTGTAAACTTGTTTTTCATGCCTTTCACCTCCTTGAAAAACTGTGTCAATGTCCTATATGTCTTATTTATAAAAAATAAACACTTTTTCAACAGAAAATAACATTCTGTTTATAAACATATAAATACAAAGATATATTGCATACTTATAAATGTATTCTAACATATCTTGTAAAAAATTACAACATAAATCTACAAAAAAAATAATATTTTTTTATTGTAATTTAATTTTTTCTTTTCGCGGGAAATCTATAAGCTATTTCGCTTAATTACCTGTAACAAATTTCTTTATTTGTATACTTTTTTCACAATTCTTATTGTAATTTTAACGAAGTTGTTGTACAATAACACTATAACTCTTAAGGAGGACTATTATGCCAACAACAACAATTACAAAAATCAGAACAAAAAATAATAATTTATTCCTTCGTGTTGCCAAAGGACACTTTGCAACAAGCAGCTCCCATAGTAACTACTATATTGATGTTGCTGCTCAGAAATCCCGTCTTTCCGAAGCAAAAGCAGTTGCGCAGGAGCTTTGCAAAAACCATAAATACAGCAACTGCCTTGTTGACACTATCCTTTGCCTTGACGGTATGGAGGTTGTAGGCACTTGTGTTGCTGAAGAACTTACAAAAAATGACTATGTAAACATTAATGCTCACCAGACAGTTTATGTTGTTACACCTGAAACAATCAACGGTTCTCAGCTTATTTTCAGAGATAATATGGTTCCTATGATTAAAGGTAAGCACGTGCTTATAATTGCAGTTTCCGTAGCATCAGGTAACACAGCCCGCGCTGCTGTTGATGCAGTTCAATACTACGGTGGTCAGGTTGCCGGGGTTGCTTCAATCTTTGCAACATCTGATAACGTTGCAGGAAACGAGGTCAATTCCGTTTTCAATCCAAAGGATTTACCTGACTATTTCAGCTGTCCGTCTTATGAATGCCCTCTTTGTAAAGAAGGCAAAAAAATTGATGCACTCATTAATTGTCACGGTTATTCAAAACTTTAATATTTATATTATAGCAATAAAAAAGTGGTTCTTTAAAAGAACCACTTTTTTTATTACATTTTATGCTTCAGGATTTGCCGGTAAACCGTAGTTGGTATATCCCGCATCCTTCCAGACAACAGTAAACATATATCTGCCATCCTTTGTTTCTTCACGCTTATAATAGTCATAGTCCTGTGACGCATCCCATGGATTGTATTTAACAAAACCGTTTATATTACCGTTTTTATCTGTTACATTCTGAAGTCCTTCTTCAACGCCATCAGCCATTGCCTTATCACGTGCAATAAGAGTTGCCTTTACAACATTGTTTTCCGGGTTGCACCAACCAAATTTAAAGCCTGTAATCCACCAATGCTCTTGTGAAGGTCTTGTAAAGAGTATTCTTCCCGCATCATAATCATCCACATTATGATAATATTCAAATGACATTTCAAAAAGATTATGGTCCTCTGCACACTCATAGAATATAGAATTAATATTATCATATTCCTTAGTGTAAACACCTAATTCTGCACCTTCAAGCACACCATACTGACCTTTCCACCACTGAAGTCTCCAGAGAAGGTCTCCGTATTCAAAGTCAATTTTCAATGTCTGATATCTCATATTTGTATAAACAGCCATTTCATCATACAAATCTGTAAAGCCAAAATATCTCTGCCAAGGATTCATGCTTGTATAATAAATGTTTTGTTCAGCATCATACTCATATCCGAATAAGGCAAGAATCTGATTAGGTGTTGAAACAATTCCGGGGTTTTCCAGCTCGGTTGCCTTCTGTAATATAATTCTGGCATCCATAGCAGTAATACGATAGTTGTTGTCCATATCCAACAGGCTGAGTGTCTCTAACTGAACACGGTCAGGGCTTACCACGTATTGTAATGTTACACGGGCATCCAATGAAGAAATTACGCCATCACCGTTAGCATCGCCTTTAAGGACATCATCAGCCGCACTGACTGTGCTGAATGGGATGAATGTACAAAGCATCGCTAAAGCCAAAAATACTGAAAAAATCTTTTTCATAAAAACATCTCCTTTTTAAAGATTTATATAAATCAAAATATTATATACATAATTATTTCTCATTATTCACTCTGTTCATTTTTGAAAACTTTTCTCCCCAGCTGTTTGCCCAGCTTTCGCAATAAAGCTTGTAATATGAAACATTATTCTTTTCACGATATTTCGCAAAGCAATTACACCATACTGCTGACGGAATCGCAACAACAATATAGTACAAAGGACCTAACAAAAGGCATTGCCAGGTGTGACCATATTCGTGAATCCTTGTGTTATATGTCCATTTTTTATTAGGATGGTCTTTTCTCATGAAAATAAATAATCCCATTGAAAGACCGCCTTGATTCCAAGGTATGTAAACGATATTTGCATAGCCGAATTTCTGGTGTTCATATCCCTTGATTTTAGTACAGATTAGATATGCAATCCCACCCACAATATTTACAGGCAAGCACCATGTCCACTGAATAATGTAGAAGAAAATATCAAACAACTTACTTCTTTTGAATTTTGGCTCAGTCTGAGAAATATCAATTTTATCCATTGTTTTTCTCCTTTTCTTCCTTTTCAAGCAAAATTATATACTTGCCATCTTCATTTTTGCAAAGTGTATGACCTTGTGACTCGTCATTATCTCTACCAAGCCACGTATCCTCAAACTTCTGTCCGCAAACTGCATAGCAACGACGTTTTTCTTCATCAGTCAATGTTACACTACCATATTTATGCTTTGTTGCAACAGCAGCACGAATCATTGTATGGTCTTCTTTTGTCATTTTAAAATTTCTGAGAAGAATCAGGGCAATAACTGCCGCTATAATCGGAATAACCGCAACACAGATACGCACACCGAAAACAGCACTCTCTGTCTGGGCAAAAAGTTCACCTGTTGCTTTTTCGTAATTAGAAACCGTATCACCTGTAATAAGACCAAAGCCTTGAAGTGTGAAGCCTACCATTGCTGCCATAACGCCACTTATGCTCTTCTTAATTAGAGTGCTGAATGTTGCAATCACACCTTCTCTGCGCCTACCTGTTATCATTTCATCCACATCAGTAAGGTCAGGGAAAATGTTAGTTGAAACAAATCCCAAACCCGACATACCGAAAGGATAAAGCAACATGCTAATCATCATAAGTACAGACCAAATGAGGTTCCCCTCACCTTTGCTTGTCTGCATAATGAGACCGATTGCAAGACCTGCCACCATTAAAGGGGTTACAATATTACCACATTTTTTCTTACCATGCTTCATTGTTAATGCATAATTAAGTGGGAATGCAGCAGCCTCAGCAACGCCTGCGACAGCGTTATAAATAGCGTAATTACTATACTGATTTGCAAGATATTTAATATAATAAACCTTTGAATTTGCATAAAAGCCTGTTGCAAACTGATATGAAAGGCTCATAAAGAAATACTGTCTGAATGACTTGTTCTTAAAAACAAGAACATACTCTTTGAAGAATTTTTTTATATCTAATGGCTCTAACTTGTTGTCAAGTGAGCTTGGTTCTCTTGTTTTAAAATATGTAAGGCAAATTGCAACACCGAAAAACAGAGATAAAACAAGACCAACTATGAGAAATGGTGTTTTTGATTGAGATGTAAGGTTATCATTCGAGCCGAAAATAGCAAGAATTGCAACTGCTATACCGAA
Source organism: Candidatus Fimenecus sp. (assembly GCA_045533355.1). Taxonomy (GTDB): domain Bacteria; phylum Bacillota; class Clostridia; order Oscillospirales; family Acutalibacteraceae; genus Fimenecus. The sequence goes on along the minus strand of JAZSHP010000047.1, from coordinate 14,304 downwards.
AGAGGGCACCATACCCGCGGAATTAAACAAATAACCCACAGAATTATACTGTGTTCTTAAATTATATTCCGGTGCAAGTTCCGGAAGCATTGCAGTATGTGGAACACTGATAATAGTATACGCCGTCTTATAAAGCATATATACAATGATGAAGTATGTCATTGTAATATATGGCATTTCACTACCATTAAGGCCATAGGAATTCCACAAAAGTGTGTATGAAATTGCCATAAGCGGAACGCCCCAAAGAAGGTAACGTCTGTGTTTACCGGATTTGGAACGTGTTCTGTCAGTTATAATTCCCATAACCGGGTCTGTTACTGCATCCCAGATAGTGGCAATCATAACAACAATTCCTGCCTGATTTAAAGAAAGGTTTACAACATCAGTAAGGAATACTGTAAAATACATACTGATTATGTATCCCGCACCACCTAAATAGATGTTAGCATAACTGTAATTTATCATAGGCAGAATGGTTGTTTTAAAATCACCTTCAACACCTATTGCCTTTTTGATTTTTTCGCCCATATTTCCACCTGATTTGCTTGATAAAAATTCTGCATTACAAAATGTGCAATGCAGACTTTAGTTAATCGTTTTTAGCAATTGCTGGTTGAATCAGATTGCAATTATCAGTAAGATAGTTTTTTGTCAGAACCGTCAAAAAACGCAGGCAATACTTTGTGTATTAACGAGTATTTTGGACGAGTTTTGACGGAAAAATAGCCACTGAGAATTGTGATTTTGATTTAATCAGTGATTGCTCTGTTGCAGAAAATTTCAACTGCATTTTCTTGTGTTTTTATTTCAGCAAAACTATGGTTTCCACCATTTTCACCGTCAAGAGTCCAGTTAACCTCATCTTCAAAATAGAATTTGAAATTCTTGCCTTTTTTCACCACAAGATACTTGTTATTTACAACATCTCTTGTAACAAACATTGCATTGAGAATGGAAGCTAACTGCGCCGGATTTTTCGGCATTCTGATAAGTGCCAATTCGTGAAGTCCGTCATCAAATTCCACACCTGATTTTTTAAGCACAGGGAAACCTGCAACAGAATAAGAATTTGAGACACCGCCATAGAAGAATTTACCCTCTATAACCTCACCATCATCACATTCAACCTTTGCCTTAAATCCTTTTATTTTATGAACCTCTTTTGCTGTTTCCCAATAATAAGCGCCTCTGCCAATCTTGTTTTTCAAGCTTTGCTTTGCCTTATATGAAACGTCACAGAAATTACCGAAACAGGAAACATAGATAAACTGCTCCTGACCACTAAAGTCACCGATATCAACTGCTATCGTTTCACCCTCAAGTATTGTTTCAACAGCATCGTCATAATCTGTAGGGATGTGAAGAGAATGAGCAAAGTCATTGGTTGTACCACAAGGAATGTAACCGATTTTAGCTTTAAGCCCTAAATCCATTACACCACAGATGGTCTCCTTCAATGTACCATCTCCACCACAACAGACTATAACATCATTACCCTCGCCATATTGCTTTGTAACATAATATGCATTTTTGTCAATCTCAGTATAACGCACCTTAACATCGTAATCAGCCTCTTTGAACATCTTCACGATTTTAGGCTGATAATCAACACCATGGCGTTTACCCGCAATAGGATTGACAATTAGCAAAAGGGATTTTGACATATCAGAACTCCAATTTCTTATTGATATAATCAACCAACTGGTCGATAGGAAGTCTTATCTGTTCCATTGTATCTCTGTCACGAACTGTTACGCAGTTATCAGCTTCTGATTCGTCATCACCAACAGTCTGGAAGTCAACTGTGATACAAAGAGGAGTACCGATTTCGTCCTGACGACGATATCTCTTACCGATTGAACCTGCATCATCATATTCAACATTGAAATATTTTGAAAGCATTTCAAAGATTTCTTCTGCTTTATCACCAAGCTTCTTTGAAAGAGGAAGCACAGCAGCCTTAACAGGTGCAAGTGTCGGATGGAAATGCATAACAACACGAGTGTCGTTCTTCTCTGCATCTACAACCTCTTCATCATAAGCTTCTGTAAGAAGAGCCAAGAAAAGACGCTCAACACCGAGGGAAGGCTCGATAACATAAGGAATATATCTTTCACCTGAAACCTGGTCAATATATTCAAGGTTCTTCCCCCTTGTATTTGCATGCTGAGTAAGGCCATAGTCAGTTCTCTCAGCAATACCCCAAAGTTCACCCCAACCAAATGGGAAGAGGTATTCAAAGTCAGTTGTTGCCTTTGAATAGAAGCAAAGCTCCTCAGGGTCGTGGTCACGAAGACGAAGATTTTCAGGCTTGATGTTAAGAGAATAGAGCCAATCACGGCAGAAGCTTCTCCAATAATCGAACCATTCAAGGTCTGTACCCGGTTTGCAGAAGAATTCAAGTTCCATCTGTTCAAATTCACGAACACGGAAGATGAATTTACCCGGAGTGATTTCGTTACGGAAAGATTTACCAATCTGTGCAACACCGAAAGGCACTTTCTTTCTTGTTGTTCTTTGAACATTCTGAAAGTTTACCAAAATACCCTGAGCTGTTTCAGGACGAAGATAAATCTCAGATGTTGAATCTTCAGTAACACCCTGGAATGTCTTGAACATAAGGTTAAATTGACGGATATCAGTAAAGTTATGAGCACCACAATCAGGACATGGAATTGCATGTTCTTTAATGTAGTTTGCCATATCATCATTTGACCAACCCGCAACATTTGTACCGTCAAAATTTTCGATAAGGTTGTCTGCACGGTGTCTTGTCTTACACTGACAGCAATCCATAAGTGGGTCAGAGAAACCACCAAGGTGACCTGAAGCCACCCAAGTCTGTGGATTCATAAGAATTGCTGAATCAAGACCAACATTGTACTTGTTTTCCTGAATGAACTTCTTTCTCCAAGCCTTTTTGATATTTTCTTTAAGCTCAACACCTAATGGGCCGTAATCCCAAGTGTTAGCAAGACCACCATAGATTTCACTACCTGCGTAAACAAAACCTCTGCCCTTTGAAAGAGCAACAAGCTTTTCAAGAGTTTTTTCTGTATTAAGCATTTTAATTTCCTTCTTTATATATTATTGTATATTATTTCCGAATTAATCAACTTTACCTGATTTTACTGCTTCAAAGTCATCCACAATTTCCTTTTCAGGAGCTTTTGTAAGAAGTGAAACAACTACAATAGCAACACAAGCAATAATAAATGCAGGAAGAAGCTCGTAAATTGCAAACACGCCACCAAGATTTGCGATTACATATTTCCATACGAAAATCATAACGCCACCTGATACCATACCTGCAAGAGCGCCCCATTTTGTTGTTCTCTTCCAGAAAAGAGCGAAGAGTACAACAGGACCGAAGGCAGCACCAAATCCTGCCCATGCGAATGAAACGATTTCAAAAACTGAACCTTCATCCTTTGCCCAGATAACACCAACAATTGCGATAACAATAACTGTTAAACGAGCAACAAGCATTGATGCCTTCTGTGAAAGGTTTTTGCCGAGAAATTCTTTAACAATATTCTGTGAAACTGCTGATGCAGCTGCAAGAAGCTGTGAGTCAGATGTTGACATTGTAGCAGCAAGGATACCTGCAAGAATTATACCTGCAACAATTGCAAGGAATGCACTGTTATCACTGATAAGCTTTGCAATTTCAATAATAATTCTCTGTGAATTTGCGTTATCAAGAGCGATTGAACCATTCTTAACTGCTGCTGAACCGATAACACCGATTACAATTGCAATTGCCATTGAAATAAATACCCAAACAGTAGCAATTCTACGAGATGTCTTTAACTTGTCCTTATCGTTGATTGCCATAAATCTTAAAAGAATATGTGGCATACCAAAGTAACCGAGACCCCATGCAAGAGTTGATGCAACTGTCAATGCATTATATGGTGTACTTGCGTTTGTGCTCGGGTCATAAGTATTGAAAAATTCAAGGAAGCCTGGCATTGAGTTTGCGTTTGCAACAACATTGTCCCAACCACCTGCGTAGTTGATACCAAAACCAACAACCACTATAAGAGCAATTGTCATAACGATTGACTGAATAAAGTCAGTTGTTGATGCAGCAAGGAAGCCACCAAGTGTTGTGTAAGCAACAATAACAATCGCACTTACTACCATTGCTGTGAAATAGTCAACACCGAAAAGGCTTGAGAAAAGTGTACCGCAAGCATTAAAGCCTGATGCTGTGTATGGTACAAAGAAAACAAGAATAACAAGACCCGCAATCAATGAAAGAATATTCTTCTTATCACCAAATCTTTTTGAGAAGAATTCAGGAATTGTAACTGCGTCAAGCTTTTGTGAATACATTCTGATTCTCTTTGCAACGATAAACCAGTTTACCCATGTGCCGATACCAAGACCGATTGCTGTCCAGCTTGCTTCTGCAAGACCGTAAACCAAAGCAACACCCGGAAGACCCATAAGCAACCAGCTACTCATATCTGATGCCTCTGCACTCATTGCAGTAACAAGTGGTCCTAATTTTCTGCCACCAAGATAGAAGTCATCTGTGCTTTCGTTTTTCTTTGAATAGATTGCACCAATTACAACCATCGCCAAAAGATAAATTGCAATTGTAACAATCATAATAATAGCTGTTGAACTCATTATTATCATCCTCCCAATGGAATATTACTCCATTTTATAAAAATACTATTATAGTATAATAAAAAAAAGATGATTTGTAAAGCGTTAAAGCGCTACAAATCACCTTATTTTTACATTTTTTTGTTTTAAATCAGTAAATTATTCTTTCCAATCGTGAATATCCATATAATTTTAGAATTTCTCATTAAATCTTTTTTCAAATTCCTTACTTAACTCTTCTCTGAAATCAGGATGTGCGATAGAAATAAGTGCCCTTGCTCTTTCTCTCATTGTTTTACCCTTAAGCTGAGCAATACCGTATTCAGTTACAACGAAATTTACATCATTTCGTGTTGTTGTAACCGCTGAATAGTCAGTAATTTTTGGAACAATCTTTGAAATTGTGTCACCCTTTGCAGTAGATGGCATTGCCATAATTGAACGACCACCCTTACTCATGGTAGCACCGCGGACAAAGTCAACCTGACCGCCTACACCTGAAAACTGATTAAGACCGATTGTATCGGACACAACCTGTCCCATAAGGTCAACCTGTAAACAGGAATTGATTGAAACCATATTGTCGTGCTGTGCAATAACAACAGGATTATTAACATAATCCATAGGTGTCATTTCTACATCTTTGTTTCCGTTAAGGAAATCAAAGAGTTTTCTTGTACCAAAGGCAAAGCCTAAAATTGTCTTGCCCTGATTAATATTTTTCTTCGAATTGTTGATAACGCCACTTTCAATAAGGTCAACAACACCGTCACCCACCATTTCAGAGTGAAGGCCAAGGTCCTTTTTGTGCTTTAATTCCTCGCAAATCGCATTTGGAATACCACCGATGCCAAGCTGGATACAGTCACCGTCATTGATAAGTGATGCACAGTTTTTACCAATCTGCATTTCAACATCTGTAATTGGTGGTGCAGGTACTTCAGGAAGTGGCTCGTCGCATTCCACAAAAAAGTCAAATTCAGTAACGTGCTTTCTTGCCACACCGTATGTATATGGAACATATTTATTGACCTGACCAATTTTCACTTCACAATGAGAAAGTGTAGTTTCGATATAGTCACAGTTTGTACCTAAAGACACATAACCGTCTTCGTCAGGCGGTGTTACAGACATAACAGTAACACGAGGTTTGATAATCTCTCTTAAAACCATAGGGGATTCCGAAAGATAACAGGTTGTGAAATCAGCAACACCGGAAGCAATTGCTTTTCTGTTTGTTCCTGATGCAAAAAATGAGTTATATTTAAAGTGACCCTGAACTTCTTCGTCAACCCAAGGTGTTTCTCCCAAAAGGAGCATATTTATAACTTCAACATTGTTGTAATTTTTATAATTTTCACGCATAGCGCGAACAATTGCTCTCGGCTCACCACAGCCGAAAGACATTACAACCTTGTCTCCATCATGTATATTTTCAATTGCCTCTTCAGCACTTACCAGTCGATTTTCGTATTCTTTTCTCCAGTCCATAAAGACTCCCTTCTGATTTGAATTCACAAGTAATATACAAACTATATCCGTCTGTTCATTAAAGAACATTCATATTGTCAATTAGTCGGTTAAATTATATATAACTTTATTTTTCTTGTCAAATGAATTTTAATTTCTTCACAGATTATTAATAAATTCTCTTTCTTACTGTTGATTTTTTATATGTATATATAGTATTATAATGTTATCATTATTTTGTTGGGCTGAAAGGGGTCTGATATTATGAATTATATAAGCAAGAAAGAAAAAATAAACTTTATGGCCGGTCTTGCAGGACAAAACATTGTTTACTGTTTTATTGGTACGGGATTCTTCCAGTACTTCCTGACAGATATTGCATTGTTCCCAACTGCTGTTGTAACCGTACTTCTTATGCTTATGAAGATATGGGACGGTGTCAATGACCCAATCATCGGTTCCTTTGTTGACCGTCATCGTTTTAAGAATGGTGAAAAGCTTCGTCCGTTGCTTAAAAACACACCTATACCGGTAGGTATTTTCACAGTTCTTATTTTCTTTGTTTTCTCAACTGATGAAAATCTTCTCTGGCTTCGTGTCGGTTACTTTGTAATTATGTATCTCTGTTGGGATATTACATACACAATGCAGGACGTTGCAATCTGGGGTATGACTGCTGTTGTTACACCTGATTCAAACGAACGCGACAAATTCGTTCAGTTAGCACGTTCAGTCGGCTCAATCTTCTTCGGTATTGCCAGTGGTTTTATCCCTATGGCTATGGAAAACATCGCAAAAGTCTCAGGCAATTCATTGGCACTTATGACCCTTTTATTCACACTTATTTTCGGTCTTGGTGGTGCATTACTTAGTGCAAAATGTTATAGCGCACACGAAAGAGTGCGTCTTGTTGAGCCTGACAAACAGCAGACATCTATTCTTGAATGCTTCAAGCTTCTTTTCCAGAACAAAATGCTTATGCTTGTAACACTTTCAAACCTCTTAGGTTGCTTCGGTTTCGGTGCAAACCTTATGACATATTTCTTCAAGTATAAGATGCCTGAAATTTCTATTGCAGGATACGTTCTCGGACCATTGACACTTAACACAATTTTCGGTACTCTCACTTCTCCTCTTTCATTCTTCGGTATGCTTATGGCTGATAAGCTCAAGCATAAATTCAAGGGCTACAGAAATCTTCTTATTTTCATTCAGATTTGCACATTGGTCGGCAGAATTATTGCCTGGGCTATCGGATTCCAGGGCAAAAACATTATCTGGACTATCGTTATCCTTGCTCTTTGTTCATTCCCGGGTGGTGCTGCAAGTATTGCACAGACCTCACTCTTCTGCGATAGTGTTGACTATATGGAATGGAAAACAGGCAAGCGTACAGAAGGTGTTACATTCGCAATGCAGACATTCTTCACAAAGATTTCAAGTGGTATTACAGGCGCTCTCGGCACACTCGCGCTCAGCCTTCTCGGTTATGTTGCAGTTGAAGACACTCCCGGTGCTGTATATCTCGGTACACAGAGTCAGACCTTTGAAACCTGGATTTGGCCAATCGTAATGCTCACTCCTGCACTTGCTGCACTTCTTTATATCATTCCTCTTCTTTTCATAAAATACTCTCCTGAACAAAAAGCTCAGGTTGAAAAGGAATTGGCAGAACGCAGAGCAGCTGCTGAAATCGAAGCACCTGCTGTTGCAGAATAAAAAAGATAAATACATAAAAAATTGGAGCATCTACCACAAGGTAAATGCTCCTTATTTTTTACTAATCTAAGCAACTTCCGCAAAGCTCATATCCGTTGTTGATATATGATTGAAGCTTGTCGCCTTTTACTGTTTCTTTGTTCTTTTCACTCATATTTTTTGCTCCCGAGCAATCAGGTGAATGAATCTTCTTTGATGATGTATTAAGCACATATTGAGCGTTTTTGTCAAATTCAACATCATTTTCTTCCGTTGTGTTTTCTTCGTCAAGCCAACTCTTACCTGTTGCATAATCGATTTTCACACCCGGTTGAACATTGTAACAATACACGTTAAAGCAAACGCCTTCACCGTCATCCTCAACTGACCAAGCCTCCATCTGCACACCACTCGCAACAAGATTATCACCATCAAAAATCGGTGTTACACGATAAATAACATGGTTTTCGGTTTCCTTTACATAGTCAGCAATCATATTTTCAAAAGGCAACATACCCTGTGTGTTCATATATCGTGTGCCTGTAATAAGATTGCTTGTATTTGCATTTTCACCTGTCAACTGGAAGCCGATTAAATGACAACGGTTATAAAGGTATTTTCCGTCAACAAAATCATATTTTGCAGTCACCCAACCTGTTGGTTTCACCATACCGATGTCTCCTCTTTTTTCAGTTGGCATAATCTCCACACCAACACAAGCGAATGTAACACCACAACGACCAAGACTGTCAAGCTCTGCATATTCTTCAAAAGCCTCTGTTGTGTAATCATCTTCTGTAAATGATGGCTGATTATCATTGATTGCAACATAAGGACTGCCTGAAAATTCAGGAATGTCATCAAGTGAAACTATTACCTGTGTGGGATATTTTGTACCTTCATTTACAGGTAAAATATCACCGTTAACAAGTGAGCCACCACATCCGCTGAATGTGAGCACTAAAACAAGCAATATACATATTAATGATAAGATTTTATTTTTCATAATTTATCTCCTGTAAATTTCTCTTGTAATTTTCTCGTGGGATGAGCCTTCAAAATCCATCGTTTCAGTTAAATTCCAACCATTCAAATCAATGTTGAAATATGTATCCGCAGGATAAAGTCTGTTCCATTTATACACAATGATTTCGTCAACACATTCTTCGTTTACAGTAAAATTTTCTACAAAGCAATATGCATTTTTAATATTTTCAATACTTTCAAATACTTCAACTGCATTTTCAGGAAAAAGTGCCACAGAATACTCATTTGTGTAAAGTTTCTCACCTTTACAAAGTTCAAGAATATTTTCAATAAGCACTCTGTCACGACTCTGACGACGCTTATTGAACATCATACCTTTGTTGTCATCAAGACAAACAATAAGCTTCATAATTATCACCCAATTAAATATTATCACAGTTAATAAATTCTTTCAATAATAATTGTTTATTATATGTCCGTTTTATGGTATAATCTTTTCGGTGATGAAAATGAAACGATTTGCAAAGGTTTATATTGAAATTTCGAATATCTGTAATTTAAAATGCTCGTTTTGTCCCGGTACAACCCGACAGCCAAAACGAATGAACATTGACGAGTTCAGAACTGTTCTTGCGAAAATCAAGGACTATACAGATTATATATACTTCCATCTTCTTGGTGAGCCACTTTGTCACCCTGACCTTGAAGCATTTTTGAGCCTTGCGGAAGAAATGGAATTCAAAGTTATCATCACCACAAACGGTACTCTTATTGAAAGGTGCAGAGATATTCTTTTAAAGTCCAATTCGCACTATAAAACTGTTATTTCTCTCCATTCATTCGAGGCAAACGACAACAGAAATTCATTCGAAAAGTATCTCGATGACTGTTTTTCTTATGCAAAGACTGCTGAAAATAAAAAAATCGTTGTTCTCAGACTCTGGAACAACGGTGGGAAAGACGGTTTAAATGATAAAATTTTAAATACACTTGAAAATTATTTCCCTAACCCTTGGGTAGAAGAGAGAAACGGTACTCGAATCGGTGAAAAAATCTATATGCAATTCGGTGATAAATTCGACTGGCCAACACTTGAAAGCAACAATGTTGAAGAAAAGATTTTCTGTTACGGACTTCGTGACCAGATTGGTGTTTTAGCCGATGGAACAGTTGTCCCCTGTTGCCTTGACAACAATGGCGAAATCAATCTCGGAAATATTTTTGAAGATAGTGTGGAAGATATTTTAAACTCACAAAGAGCAAAAAATATTTATAACGGTTTCACAAATCGCAACGCCTGTGAAGAATTATGCAAAAGATGTAGCTTTGTGAGAAAGTTTTGATATTAGTTCGTTCTTAAAACAAAAACCCATCCGTTCGGATGGGTTTTCTTTTGGCAGTACGTCTTATTTTAGAACCATATAGACAAATTGTATCCTTAAGTGTAAAAGAAACAAAACCCGTGACCTTATTAAGAATACTATGTATGGATATTAACGATTTTCTTCAAAGCAGTCCCCAAATAATATTACTCAATTTGACAACTGCAATTATTATAATCCATATCCACATCCATCGGGGTATATGAATTGCAGGCAACAATTTATACCAGACAACTATCATAAAAATAAAGTCTGCAACTACATCATTTTTTGCCTAATTTTTTACAAACCATTTCTCACCAAATTATTTTATGTGTCTGTTTTTTAAAATTAAAGATTAGAAGTATAAGGAATTACCCAGAATATGAGTAAAATTATTGTAACAAAAGCACCTAAACCAATTGAAGCCAAAACAGTTTGTTTTGTCTTTTTTATCTCTTTAACATCTTTTTCACCTTCAGGCATTATAAACAATGCTTCACGCCGAGCTCGTTCGTTTGATGTAACTTTTGTAAGCATAGTACCAAGAGCCATTCCGACAAGATTTGCTGCAAGTCCTATAAAGAACGGGTCAAGAAAGACAGGTAAAGAGAGTCCAGTAACGGAAGAATAAATCTTCATTCCGCCACAACCTATAAAGCCGAACAACATACCACAGAAGGCACCTGTTTTCGTGATTCTCTTACTCCAGATACTGGCAATGCAAACAGGAAGCCATGAGCAAGCCACAACGGTAGCGCCAAGAAACATAATCCAGAAAACCTGCGGTGGATTGAAGTAAGCAAGCAACATAACAACAGCGGCAGCAGCAACAATTGTGATTCTTACTGTAATAAGTTTTTTACGTTCATTCTTTATGTTAAAGAAATCGTTAACCACAGAGGTACCGATTATTGAAAGGAACGTTGTTGCAGAAGAAATGCCCGCTGCAAGGATACCTGTTACCATAACTACGCCCAAAACAGTAGGAACAAGTGTTGTTGAAGCCCAAATAATAATATGTGACTGGTCCGCTAATTCCGGTGAAAAATAGTTAAGCAATGCAGCACCGCATTTAACAATAAATTCAAGAACAAACACAAAGAATGCCGCCCAGATTGATGAGCGTATTACTGAATGCTCATTTTTAGCCATCAAATATCTGCTTGCCTGCCAAGGAGCAACCATGCAAACTGACATCCAAACAATACCGTAAGCAAAAGCCCAAATCATATTCTGACTTCCGGTAGGATAAAGGTAATCGGGATTGCCTGCCCATGACAGAACCTCCGGATTAGTCTGAGCAAGATTTTCTATAATATTAAACCATCCGCCACCTTTTATCGTACAGAGTACTATTACAATAACTGTAACAATCGTAAACAGTCCGAACATTATTGTGTCGGTAATTAAAACACCCTTTGAGCCTGATGAAACCGTTAAAATCAAGAAGGTGATTAACGCTAAAAATATGCACAGCTTATAGTCTAACCCCGTCACCAATGTCATCAGTGTTCCGATTCCTTGTATAGTGGAAAGAAGATAAACCACAACAGTAATAATTTGAATTGTAGCTGCCAGTTTTTTTAGTGCAGGAGAGTCAAATCTTTTTCCAAAAAACTCAGGAATGGTGTTACATTCACTTCGTCTAAGGTAACGGCCAAAAAATACACCACCAAGAATATAACCAATAATAAGCATTGCACCCAACATCATAAGCGGTGAAAAAATACCGGCAAACGATTCACCTGCATCACCGAAATACAATCCGGTTCCGCAATATGAAGCAACAAGTGTACCTACCAGCAAAAATGTAGGAGCTTTTCTGCCGGCTACAAAAAAATCATTTGAGTTTTTAACTCCTCTGCTGATAATCAACCCTACTATAATGTAGACGACCATCGAAACACCTATACCAATGAGAAATATGTTCATTATTTTTCATTCTCCTTACTCATTGTTTTATTTTCTGTGTTTATATTGTCAAAATCCTTTTTTACTCGAAGATATGCCAGCATACCTGCCGCAGCAATCCATAATCCGACAAAAATCGCGATTGCATATTCCATAAAATTACTCCTCCTTTAATAATCTTAATGTTTCATTGTAATACTTTTCCATTTTTTCATACCATAATATTTGCCACTCAGAGCAGTTATTACCCGACCTGTTCTGAAAGACTGACCAGACATACCAGTAATAATAATTCACCGTTGCACATCCTATTATATGTCTTTTTTCTTTGATGGTAGGTTTTCGGCCGAAATAGCTGAAAAGTCGATTATCAACATCTTCAAGAGGTGCATTATCTGAAGAGAAGATTTTACTGATATCGTAACCAATGTCTGAATCGCCTGCATATTCCCAATCAATAACATATAGGTCATCAGCTGAAATTAAAAGATTAGGCTCATAAATATCGTTATGACAAAGAACTGTCGGCCAATTATCTTTTTTATTTATTTCATCAACATATTTAATCTGATTTTTTAATTCAAGTATTTCTTTTGCAGCTACAACATCAAGAATTCTAAGACGTTCAATGAGCTTGTCTGCCTCAAGGAAATAGTCAAAATTTTTTTCACAAGTTATACCTGAATTGTGAAGCGCGTTAAGATGAGCGCAAAGCTTTCTGAGATGTTTATCGTTTGCAAATGAAAAAGGCTCTGTAACATTGATAAAGTATGAGATTTTCCATCCCTCTTTTTCGTCTTCGTAAATATAAGACTTATCAATTTCCAATTTTTTTGCTATTTCCAAAGCAAACTTTTCTCTGCTTCGGTCGATATATCCGATAGTGTTTTCACCCGGATTTCTATATACATATCTTCCGCCACGATAGGTGAACACAAATGACTTATTCGTAAGTCCTGCCTCTACAGGTGCAATATCCTTGATTTCCTTGGGCTCTGCCTTAAGCACATTACATATATTCTGAACTATCTTCAAGTTATTGCTTTCAATATAGTTTGGGTCGAAGGCTTTTAAGTTTTCAACAGAGTCAAATTCTAGAATATCCTGCGGTCCGCATTTAACAATGTACATTGGAAGCTCATCAAGGTTTTCTGCATAAATACCTTCCCAATACATATCCATTGTGTCAGGCTTATTGTAATAGTCCTCAAGTATATCTTTGAATTTAACACTGAACTCACTGTTAAGAAAAGCATGTCCCTGCATAGTCCACATATCTTTGCATGGTTTTTTTGTGTCTATTATTAATCCTTGGCCGTCGACTATTAAACCACGCTCTGTTCTGCTTTCACCTTCAAGGAATTGAGCACAATAACAAGTTCGGTATTCATGTGACTTAAAAAGATTTTCCGGATAATAGTTATCTGAACAACAGATGTAAGTGTTCTTAAGATACTCTCTGGCAGCAAAAACACTAGAATGAGTATTTCTGACTTTATATTCCTTATTTACAACAAACTTAACGTCAAATTTGTTTTTCAAATATAAGAACTTCTCGAGCATATGTCCTACTACAACAACAATCTCTTGTACACCGGCCTCTTGCAATTGTCTGATTTGCCTTTCGATAAGAACCTCATTCTTAACAACGGTTAAGCCTTTTGGAATCTCATAAGAAATTGGTGCAAATCTTGAACTCATTCCTGCTGCTAAAATAATAGCATTATCAACTTTATAAAAATCAAGTTCGTTTTCACCTTCAATTGTTAATAAAAATTTTTCATCAACAAAATTTAAAGCTCTTAACTCTTTTAAGGCTTTATTTATCATTCCAAGAGAAATATTAAGTTTTTCAGAAAGCACTCTTTGCGATTGACGTCCGTGTCTAAAAATTAAATAAAGTATATCAAATTGTGTTTTTGTTAGCATAATAAGCCTTCTTTCTGTTCAAAAATAACAAAAAAACTGTTATTATTAAACATAATAACACATTAAATCCACACATTCAAGCAAAAAAACAAATTTTATTATCTGACTTACCAGATGAGCTATTTATAGTATAATTTCACTCGCCGCAAGGCGTATTTCGTTGAAAAAGAAAAACCCATCCGTTAGCCGAGTGTTCGTAAGGATACTCGGCAGTTTTATTCGCCTTTCGGCGAGTGATATTGCTTCGCAGTTTTATTGTGCCTTGCACAGTGGTATTGTCCTTCGGACAGTTTTATGCGAATAAAATAACACTGAAGCCGCA
>JAZSHP010000003.1:0-6574 GCA_045533355.1 Candidatus Fimenecus sp. | reverse complement strand
TTCACAGATTGCATTAAGTGCATTAACAAATGCGAAATAATCGTCATTTTCTGTTTCGATTCTCTCATTTTCGCAAAGACCTGATGCCAAAACTGCAACAGTATCGTTTGTTGATGTATCACCGTCAACTGAAAGCATATTAAAACTGTCTTTTACAACTTCAAGAAGTGCTTTTTTGAGCATTTCACTTGAGATATTTGCATCAGTTGTGATAAATCCAAGCATTGTAGCCATATTTGGATGAATCATACCGCTACCCTTTGAGATAGCGCCGATTTTACATTCTTTACCACCAAGTGTAAATGAAACTGCAAATTCTTTCTTTACAGTATCAGTTGTCATAATAGCCTGAGCAGCATTGTCAGAGCCGTCTGCACTCAACTCATTTACAAGTTGTGCCATACCATTTTCGATAGGCTCAATATTGATTGGCTGACCAATAACACCTGTTGAAGCAACAACAAAGTCAGTTGGTTTGAGATTTGTAACATCAGCCACAAGCTGACACATCATTTCTGCTTTTTCTACGCCATCCGCATTACAAGTATTTGCAATACCACTGTTACAGATTACACCGTAAGCCTTGCCATCACTGATGTTGTTACGAGTAACTGTAATCGGTGCACCGTAAACGAGATTCTGTGTGTAAACAGCTGCTGCGTCACATTCCTTTTCACAAAGAATGAGTGCTAAGTCTTTTTTAGTTTTATTTTTACGAATTCCACAGTGAATACCGCTTGCCTTAAAGCCTTTAGGAGCAGTAACACCACCATTTATAAATTCCATATTATTCACCAAATCTTATACATTTAATTGAAATTTAGGGTCGATTCCCATTTTTACATTCAAGCATTGAACGGCTGCACCACTGGCACCCTTACCAAGATTATCATATCTTGCGATAAGCAAAATTCTGTCTTCGTTACCACAGACTGTGATTTCCATTGAGTCCATTTCACCCATTTTGTTACCTGCGATAAATCCGTTTTCGTCAATGCTTTCTTTATATTTCACAATATCTGAATTGTATTTTTCTTTATATAATGCCTTGATGTCCTCTGCAGTTTTGCCGTCTTTCAAATCCTTTTTGAAAAGTGGAACTGTCATAACCATACCACAGTAATAGTCACAGATGTATGGTGAGAAAATCGGCTCGTTATTAAGTCCTGAAATAATCTTCATTTCCTTTAAGTGCTTATGCTGTTGAGTAAGAGCATATTCACGAGGAGCATCTAAAAGCACATCACGATTCTCGTCTTCATATTGTGCAATACCATTTTTACCTGCACCACTATACCCTGACATAGCATGACAAGCAATACAGATGTCACTATCCACAATACCTGCATCTACGAGAGGCTTAACAAGTGCGATAAATCCACTTGCATAACAACCCGGAACTGCAATTCTCTTTGAGTTTTTAAGTTTATTTTCAAACTCTTCGGAAAGTTCAGGGAAACCATAAGCCCAACCCTCGTCAGTTCTGTGAGCAGTTGAAGTGTCGATTACGATTGTATTTTCATTTTCAATAAGACTTACTGCCTCGATTGCTGCTGCATCAGGTAAGCAGAGGAATGCGATATCAGCACTGTTGAGTGCTCCCTTTCGGGCATTTGTGTCTTTTCTTAAATTTTCAGGAAGAGTAATAAGTTCTATATCTTCTCTTTTTGCAAGACGGTCAAAAATCTTAAGGCCTGTTGTGCCCTGACTACCGTCAATGAATATTTTAGTCATAGTTAAATCTCATTTCATAGATTTTGTAGGGGACGTCGACTCGGCGTCCCGAAACAAATCGCATATTTACTAACGGGCTGCCGAGGTCGTCAGCCCCTACATTATTTGTTTAAATTCTTCACACTCTCTACCTGACTGAGCACATTCTGTGGTGCTGGTCCACCGAGAGATGTTCTGTCGTTTACGCATTTATCAAGGTTGATTGCATCAAACACACCTTCGTCGAAGATGTCGCAAACTGCCTTGTATTCTTCCAAAGGAAGTGTTTCAAGTGTAAGACCTTTGTTAATGCAAAGAGCAACCAACTCACCTGTTGCTTTATAAGCATCACGGAAAGGAAGTCCTTTACCTACAAGATAGTCAGCACAGTCAGTTGCATTGATAAAGCCACCTGCTGCTGCTTTTCTCATATTTTCAGGAAGTGCTGTCATTGTGTCGAGCATTGGGATAAACGCTGTGAGACACATTTTAACTGTATCAAAAGCGTCAAAAATTGCTTCCTTATCTTCCTGCATATCCTTGTTATATGCAAGTGGAAGACCTTTCATCATAGTAAGAAGTGTAGTCAAATCACCGAATACACGACCTGACTTACCACGGATAAGTTCTGTGATATCAGGGTTCTTCTTTTGTGGCATAATTGATGAGCCTGTTGAAAATGCGTCGTCAAGCTCAATAAATTTGAATTCCCATGAACACCAGAGAACAATTTCCTCTGAAAAACGAGAAAGATGCACCATAATGATTGAAATAACAGATGCTAATTCCATACAGAAGTCACGGTCAGAAACTGAGTCAAGTGAGTTCTGCATAGCACCATTAAAGCCTAAAGCCTTTGCTGTCATTTCGCGGTCTGTGTTATATGTTGTTCCTGCCAACGCACAAGCACCAAGTGGTGAATAATTCATTCTGTCAGTTGCCTGCATGAGTCTTTCTTTATCACGGAGAAGCATTTCTGCATAAGCCATTAAGTGATGACCGAATGTGATAGGCTGTGCTCTTTGAAGATGAGTATAACCAGGCATTACTGCACTTGCATACTGTTCAGCTTTTTTGCAAAGCACATCCACAAGTTCTGTTAATTGATTATAGAGTGCGTCGCATTCGTGACGGAGATAGAGTCTTATGTCAACTGCAACCTGGTCATTACGGCTTCTTGCTGTATGTAATCTTTTACCTGCTGAACCGATTCGAGCAGTGAGTTCACCCTCAACAAATGTATGGATATCTTCGGCATTTGGGTCAATTTCTAATACACCACTCTCGATTTCAGCCTTGATAGCCTTTAATCCGTCAGTAATCTGAGCAAGGTCTTCTGCAGAGATAATACCCTGTGCACAAAGCATTGCTGCGTGAGCAAGACTTCCGTCAATATCCTCTTTGTACATACGGCTGTCAATTTTTATTGATGAGTTAAAATCATTAGTTTTAGGGTCGATTTCCTTTGAAAATCTGCCTTTCCAGAGTTGCATAATTATTCTCCTATATTAGCACAATACGACAAAGGCAGTTACTACCTTTGTCGTTTGGTTTGTTATTATAAATTATTCTCCACGCTGTTTGTCTAACAAAGCTTTTACTTTTATAGATAATCCAAAGAGATTGATAAAGCCTGCTGAATCCTTCTGGTTGTATGCACCGCCGTCATCACCGAATGATGCAACATTTTCATCATAGAGTGAGCATGGAGATGTGATACCTGCGTTGATGATGTTACCCTTGTAAAGTTTGAGCTTAACATCACCTGTTACTGTCTTCTGTGTTTCGTCAACGAATGCTGAAAGAGCTTCACGAAGTGGTGTGAACCAAAGTCCGTTATAAACAACTTCACCGAATTTCTGTGCTACAAGCTTCTTGTAGTGCTGTGTATCACGGTCAAGACAAATCATTTCAAGGAATTCGTGAGCCTTGTAAAGGATTGCACCACCCGGAGTTTCATAAACACCACGGCTCTTCATACCAACAAGACGGTTTTCAACAATGTCAAGAAGACCGATACCGTTAGCACCGCCAACCTCGTTGAGCTTTTCAACGATTGCAAGGCCTTTCATTTCAACGCCGTCAATAGCTGTTGGAACACCTTTTTCAAAGTGAATTGTAATGTAAGTTGGTTCGTCAGGAGCCATTTCAGGAGAAACACTCATTTCAAGGAAACCTGGCTTGTTGTATGTTGGCTCATTTGCTGGGTCCTCAAGGTCAAGACCTTCGTGAGATAAGTGCCAAACGTTCTTATCCTTTGAATAGTTTGTTTCACGGTTAATTTTAAGTGGGATGTTATGAGCCTCTGCATAAGCGATTTCTTCTTCACGAGAAACGATATCCCATTCACGCCAAGGAGCAATGATTGCCATTTCAGGAGCAAAAGCCTTAAGTGTTAATTCAAAACGAACCTGGTCATTACCTTTACCTGTACAACCGTGACAAATTGCATCTGCACCTTCTTTGATTGCGATTTCAGCAAGTCCCTTTGCAATACAAGGACGAGCATGAGAAGTACCGAGAAGATACTGTTCATATTCAGCACCTGCTTTAAGGCAAGGCCAGATGTAATCTTCAACATATTCTTCTTTCAAATCGAGAACATAAAGCTTTGAAGCACCTGTTGCGATTGCTTTTTCTTCGAGACCATCAAGCTCAGTACCCTGACCAACGTCACCGGAAACTGCGATAACTTCGCAATTGTTATAATTTTCTTTAAGCCAAGGGATGATGATTGATGTATCAAGACCACCTGAATAAGCTAAAACTACCTTTTTGATATCTTTCTTTTCCATTGTATATTCCTCCGAAAAAATGAGTTATAATTTGTGCAAAATGCAGTATGGGATATATTATACACGCTTTTTTTATTAAATCAAGTGTTTTTACCGATTTTTTATATATTTTTTGTATTTTTATGCATTATTTCACATATTAAATGAATATTCATACGGTTTTCATACATATTTATTACATATTTTGAATATTTTATGCATTTATACATAATTTAATGCATAAAATCATTAAAATGATAAAGCAAATCAACACTACTTTGTGTAGTTT
Source organism: Candidatus Fimenecus sp. (assembly GCA_045533355.1). Classification (GTDB taxonomy): domain Bacteria; phylum Bacillota; class Clostridia; order Oscillospirales; family Acutalibacteraceae; genus Fimenecus. The sequence goes on along the minus strand of JAZSHP010000003.1, from coordinate 1,798 downwards.
GCGATTCTTTGTTCCGTAGTCGATGAAAAAATAAACGTAACACGATAACCAATTCTGATAAATTATAATATATTAGTATTAATGCAAAATTTTCTATTGACTTTATTTGGTGTCGGTGATAAAATTCTTGTAAGTTAATATTTAACCTTTAAAACCGATGAGAAAGAGTAGTAATTGATTCTTTTCATTTGTAGAGAGCCGATGATGGTGTGAATTCGGTAATGAATGTTTCAACGAATGGACTTTTGAGGGCAATCCGATATGTAGGTGCGACGGAGGGCAACCGTTATAGTGCTATGTGTATGAAAGTACACTGTGAGTGCGCATTTGTAATGCGAATTTGGGTGGTACCGCAGATTTTACAGTCTGTCCCATAGTTTGTGGGATGGATTTTTTTATTTATTTGGAGGACAAAGTTATGAAATTAAACAATGTTGATTTTGATACTTATTTTAACAACTATCCAGACAAAAACGGATATTTTGGTAAATACGGTGGAGTTTTTATTGATGACAAATTAAAGGCTGCTATGGCTGAAATTACAGAAGCATATTACTCAATCTGTCAGTCAAGAAAATTTATTGCAGAGCTTCGCAGAATCCGTAAGGAATTTCAGGGCAGACCTACTCCTGTTACACATCTTGAAAGACTTTCCGATGCTCTTGGCGGAAAAGTTCAGCTCTATGCAAAGCGTGAGGATTTGAACCATTCAGGTGCTCATAAGCTTAATCACTGTATGGGTGAAGCACTTCTTGCAAAATATATGGGCAAGAAAAAGGTTATTGCTGAAACAGGTGCAGGTCAGCACGGTGTTGCTCTTGCTACTGCGGCTGCATACTTCGGTCTTGAATGTGACATTTATATGGGCTCTGTTGATATTAAGAAACAGGCTCCAAACGTTGCAAGAATGAAGATTCTCGGTGCAAATGTTGTTGAGGTTACTCACGGTCTTCAAACACTTAAAGAAGCTGTTGACGCTGCATTCGATGCATACAGCAAGGAATACAACGATTGCATTTATTGTATCGGTTCAGTTTTAGGACCTCACCCATTCCCAATGATGGTTCGTGATTTCCAGAGTGTTATTGGTATCGAGGCAAGAGAACAGTTTATCGAAATGACAGGTCATCTTCCAAACGCTGTTGTTGCTTGTGTTGGTGGCGGTAGTAATGCTGCGGGTCTTTTCTCAGGTTTCCTTAATGACCCTGTTGATATTTATGGTATCGAGCCACTTGGTCGTGGTCCGAAGATGGGTGATCACGCTGCAAGTCTTAAATATGGTACAGAAGGTGTTATGCACGGTTTCAACAGCATTATGCTTAAGGACGAAAATGGTGAACCAGCTCCGGTTTATTCAGTTGCAAGTGGTCTTGACTATCCTTCTTCAGGTCCTGAGCATGCATTCTTACAGGAAATCGGCAGAGTTAAGTATGATGTAATCGATGATGAAGAAACAATTGATGCATTCTTCAAGCTTTCTCGCCTTGAGGGTATCATTCCTGCTATCGAAAGCTCACACGCAGTAGCATTCGGTATGAAACTCGCAAAGCAGATGGACCAGGGTTCAGTTCTTATCAATCTTTCAGGTCGTGGTGACAAGGATATGGACTACGTTATCGAAAACTACGGAATAAGATAAAAACAAAAACTCTTCACAGTTAGCCGAGTGTTCGTAAGGATACTCGGCAGTTTTATTCGCCTTTCGGCGAGTGATATTGCTTCGCAGTTTTATTGTGCCTTGCACAGTGGTATTGTCCTTCGGACAGTTTTATGCGAATAAAATAACACTGAAGCCGCA
>JAZSHP010000187.1:0-3960 GCA_045533355.1 Candidatus Fimenecus sp. | reverse complement strand
ACCGGTGTTATCGCCGGTGGTCCTGTTCGTGCCGTTGTTGAAATGGTAGGTATCAAGGACATCCGTTCAAAAGCACTTCGTTCAAACAACCCCTGTAATGTAGTTCGCGCTACAGTTGACGGACTTTCAAAGCTCCGCAACGCAGAGGAAGTTGCTGCTATCCGCGGCAAGTCAGTTAAAGAGATTATAGAATAAGGAGGAGTGGAGAAAATGGCAAACCTTCAGGTTAAACTCGTAAAGAGTCTTATCGGATGCAAAAAAGACCAAATCGCCACTGCTCACGCACTTGGTCTCCGCAAAATTGGGGATGTAGCTTGTCAGCCAGACAACGCTCAGACTCAGGGTAAAATTAAGAAGATTTCACATCTTTTAGAGGTTACTAAGGCTTAAGGAGGTGCACAAAAATGAAATTGCACGAACTTTCACCAGCTGCAGGCTCAAAGAAGGACGTTAAGCGTATCGGTAGAGGCGCAGGTTCAGGTCAGGGTAAAACAGCAGGTAAGGGACATAAGGGTCAGAAGGCCCGTGCAGGCAGAGGTATGCAGGTTGGTTTTGAAGGCGGCCAGATGCCTTTGCAGAGAAGACTTCCAAAGCGTGGTTTCAACAACATTTTCGCTAAGGAAATCGCAACTGTTAACGTTTCAGCACTCAATGCATTTGAGGATGGCGCAACAGTAACAATTGAGGCACTTGTTAACGCAGGCCTTGTAAAGAAAGCTCTTGATGGAGTTAAAGTATTAGGAAATGGCGAACTCAGCAAAAAGCTTACTGTTCAGGTTAACGCTTATTCTGATGTTGCAAAGCAGAAGATTGAAGCAGCAGGCGGAAAGGCTGAGGTGATATAAGTGTTCCGTACATTCGCTAACGCGTGGAAAATTGTTGACCTTCGTAAGAAGCTTCTTTTCACAGCACTTATCATTTTAGTTTACAGAGTGGGTTCAGCACTTCCTGTACCATTCGTTGATATTGCAATGCGTAGTGATAGTCTTTTTGGCCATGATGCAGCAGGTACATTTATGTCATACCTTTCAATGATGACAGGTAATGCATTTAACTATGGTACATTGTTTGCTCTCTCAATCACACCTTATATCAACGCATCAATTATTATTCAGCTTCTTACTGTTGCAATTCCTTACCTTCAGAATCTTTCTAAGGAAGGCGAAGAAGGCAGAAAGAAAATGAATAAAATCACACGTTATTCTGCTATCGGCCTTGGCTTTTTACAGAGTATTGCATACTATTTCTTCATTAAATCACAAGGTTTCCTTGTAGGTGATGAAAATGGTAAAGCATACGCAGGCGGCTGGGCAGTATTCCAGGCAGTAGTTGTTATCCTTTGCTACACAGCAGGTACAGCACTCGTAATGTGGCTTGGTGAGTTGATTAACGAAAAAGGTATCGGTAATGGTATTTCTATGATTCTCTTTGCAGGTATCGTAGCTCGTATGCCAACTACTATCTATAACCTTTATCAGTACATGGACAAAGGCGGCGTTTACTACGTATTTGTTCCAATCGCAGCAATTGCTCTTGTTGGTATGATTTTCTTCATCGTATGGATGGATAATGGTGAAAGAAAGATTCCTATTCAGTACGCAAAGCGTGTTGTAGGACGTAAGATGTACGGCGGACAGAGCACACATATGCCAATCAAGGTTAATATGTGCGGTGTTCTCCCAGTTATCTTCGCAAGCTCAATTCTTTCAATTCTCCCAACAGTTGCTATGTTTGCTCCAGGTGAAGAAGGTTCATTCTGGCATAACCTTAGCCAGGTATGGCTTGGCCAGACACATCCATTCTATGGAACACTTTACTTCATCTTCATTATCTTCTTTGCTTATTTCTATGCATCAATTCAGTATAATCCAATTGAAATGGCAGAGAACCTTCGTAAGAACAGTGGTTCAGTTCCTGGTATCCGTCCAGGCAAACCAACTGCAACTTACATCCAGAACATTCTTAGCAGAATGACACTCATCGGCGCACTTCTTCTCAGCGTCGTTGCAATGTTCCCAATCGTTTACTCACAGATTGCAGGCATTTTCACAGAAAATGGTATGAACCTTGCAGTTGGCGGTACTTCAATTATCATCTTGGTTGGTGTTGCTCTTGAAACACAGAAACAGCTTGAAAGCCAGATGATGATGCGTCACTACAGAGGTTTCCTCGATTAATTTGGAGGTTAATGATATGAACTTAATCCTTCTCGGCGCACCAGGCGCAGGAAAAGGTACACAGGCAGAAAAGATTTGTGAAAAATACAATATCCCTGCTGTGTCAACAGGTAATATCATCAGAGAAGCTCTTAAAAACGGTACTGATATGGGACTTAAAGCTAAGTCCTATATCGATGCCGGTAAGTTGGTTCCGGATGATGTTGTTATTGGTATTATAAAAGAGAGACTTGCAGAAGATGACTGTGCAAACGGTTTCATTCTTGATGGTTTCCCAAGAACAATACCTCAGGCAGAGGCTCTCGATAATATGGGTATCGTTATTGACAAGGTTGTTGATATCGAAGTTCCGGATGAAAAGATTACAGCAAGACTTTCAGGCAGAAGAGTTTGCCTTAAATGTGGAGCTACTTATCATCTTGAATATAAGAAACCATCTAAAGACGGCATCTGTGACGTATGTGGTGATGAACTTGTTCAGCGTAAGGATGACAGTCCTGAAACAGTTCTCGACAGACTACATGTTTATCACGAACAGACAGAACCACTTAAGGACTACTCTTCAAAGACAGGTAAGCTTGTAATAGTAGAAGGACAGGAAGAAGTTGCTGATACAACTGCTCTTGTCTTCAAAGCATTGGAGGATTAACATGATAGTGCTTAGAACTGCAAAAGAAATTGATATGATGAGAAAAGCGTGTCAGATTTCAGCAGAAGCATTACAGTTGGCGGGTGAGGCGGTCAAGCCGGGTATAACAACCTACGAGATTGACCAAATAGCATACCGTTATATAAAGAAACAAGGTGCAGAACCAAACTTTCTTAACTATAATGGCTTCCCGGCAACGGCATGTATTTCCATAAATGACGAGGTTATTCACGGCATTCCTTCTAAAAAGAGAGTGCTGAAGGAAGGCGATATCGTCAGTATCGACCTTGGGGCTAAGGTGAATGGCTATAACGGCGATAATGCTGCTACTTTCGCTTGCGGAGTAATTTCCGATGAGGCGAAGCGGCTGTGCGACACAACTCGTGAGAGTCTTTATTTAGGAATCAAACAAGCTGTCGCAGGCAACAGAATCGGTGATATAGCGTTTGCAATTCAGTCCTATTGTGAAGAAAGAGGTTTCTCGGTTGTCCGTGAATACACCGGACATGGCGTAGGAACACATCTTCATGAAGACCCGTCAGTTCCGAATTACGGAACAGCCGGAAGAGGTCAAAGACTTTTACCGGGAATGACAATTGCGATTGAGCCAATGATAAATATGGGTTCAAAAGCAGTAAAATGTTTGCCTGACGGTTGGACCGTCAAAACTCTTGATGGCAAACTGTCCGCTCACTTTGAACACACAATCGCTATAACAAAGGGCGAACCTATAATTCTTACACAACTTTAATGAGGTGACTTATGGAGTTTTGTAAAGGAGACATAGTCGTATGTACGGCTGGTCGTGAAAAGGAAAAATTAATGTGTGTTACAGAATTTGACGGAAAATATGTTTATGTGTGTGATGGTAAGGAAAGAAAGCTTGGAGCTCCCAAACGTAAAAATCCTAAACATATCAAAAAAACAGATAAGCATTATACCGACAGTATGTTCTCAACGGACAGAGCATTAAGAAAAGCATTATCGAAAGAGGTTTAAACTTATGGCAAAACAAGATATGATTGAAGTTGAAGGTACTGTGGTTGAAGTTCTTCCTAATACAAACTTTATAGTAGAACTTGAAAATGGCCACAAAGTACACGCTCGTATTTCGGGCAAGCTTCGTATGAACTA
>JAZSHP010000177.1:0-7646 GCA_045533355.1 Candidatus Fimenecus sp. | reverse complement strand
CCATCGTCAGCATCATTAGCAAGCATTACACTTTCATCCGCAGTAACACTTATTTGCTTTGAAGAACTCCACATTCCCGTAACCGTTATAGTGGCATAATCGCCCGGAGCCATAACAGTAGGTACACTTAGTTCATAATATGAGTCAGGAGTTGATATATATCGTACAGTTGTGCTTTCAGCAAGGCATGTATATGAAAAAAGCGGCATACTGAAAATCAGTAATACCGCCATTAAAAGACTGCATATTTTTTTATTCATCTTTTCCTCCAAATTATTCAGCATACTTTGTAGCAAGTATTGCTGCTTTTAATTCATCTGAAATTGTACCTGTAATTTCCGTTATATTTGTATAAGTTATTGCTGTCCTGTAGTCATCCAAATGTTTAGAGTTAATTTCTAATGCCCCTGTGAGAAGCCTGCATTCGTAAAATGCTCCACATATATCAGTTATATTTTCATGAATCACAGGTGCGGTTTTCAGACTATGGCATAACTCAAATGTTGCGCATAAATATGTAACACTTAAAGGAAGTACAGGGGCCTCTTCTATAAGTGGACAATTACTGAATGTGAATCCAAGAGAGGTTACACCGTCATGAAGAACAGGTGCTTCTACGAGCGAAGTACAATCACGATATGCACTATCCATCGCTTTTACAGTTGAAGGAATTCTTGGCGAGTATTTTATATTAGCACAATATCGGTAAGTTCCAATCATATTAGTTACATTTTTTCCATTTATAGACAGAAGCATATTTTCATACGATGTCTTTTCTGTATCAAGAACACATACTCCCCAGCCATCACAATTGTAATTAAACCAACCAATATCGAACCCTGAATTATATCTGTATTCATAGTCACCATACACATATGCATCACCATCGTTTATTTTATCAGGGAATTTATCTCCGGCAACCAATGTTTCTTCAGCAAGAGAGTAATCGCCCAAGAAAGTTGTATAATCCACTCCTGTAGCTTTTACATAATATGTTCCGCCAACAGGGATAACTCCCGAATGCTTTTCGGGAGTATTTATCTCAGTAAAATCAATTGCATATTCAAAGGTACCTTCCCATGTACCAAAAGGGACATCACCAATATCTTCTATATGAAGTTCCTTTGATGCACTTACCTCAGACGAATCACTTCCGGCTTCCAATATCCCTGCAAAATATATAGAAAGTGTAATTTCACCATCGTCAGCATCATTAGCAAGCATTACACTTTCATCCGCAGTAACACTTATTTGCTTTGAAGAACTCCACATTCCCGTAACCGTTATAGTGGCATAATCGCCCGGAGCCATAACAGCAGGTACACTTAGTTCATAATATGAGTCAGGAGTTGATATATATCGTACAGTTGTGCTTTCAGCAAGGCATGTATATGAAAAAAGCGGCATACTGAAAATCAGCAATGCCGCCATAAGAATACTGCATATTTTTTTATTCATCTTTTCCTCCGAATTATTCTTCATACTTTGTAGCAAGTATTGCTGCTTTTAAGTTATCAGATATTGTACCTGTAATTTCAGTGATGTTTGTTCCTATCAATGCATAGTTGTAATTATAAACTCTATCAGAATTAATCTCAATTGCACCTGTAAGGTTAGAGCATCCGGCAAATGCAGCATACATTTCTGTAATGTTTTCATGAATTACCGGAGGAACAGTTAATGATGTGCATCCCCAAAAAGTCTGTCCTATATAAGTTACACTTAAAGGAAGTTCGGGAGCTTCTTTTATAGAACTGCAATCATAAAAAGTTGAAGCGAGCGCAATTACACCATTGTGTATTACAGGGGCTTCTGCAAGCGATGTACATCCGTAATATGTGCCATCCATATAAATAACCGTTAAAGGAATTGCAGGTGAATATTTAAGTCTTGTGCAATCTCTGTATGTGCCAATAGCATTAGTTATATTTATACCGTTTATTTTTTGGAGCATATTACTGTATGAGCTTTTACTATTATCAACTACAGTTGCACCCCAACCATCGCAATAGCACTTAAACCATTCACCTTCATAGCCGTAGTTGTATCTGTATTCGTAATCGCCATACACATATACATCACCGTCATTTACTGTATCAGGAAATTCATCTCCGGCAGTTAAGGTTTCCATAGCAAGTGAGTAATCACCCTTGCAAGTTTCAAAATCATCACCTGTTGCCATAACATAATATGTTCCGCCAACAGGGATAACTCCCGAATGTTCACTTCCTGTATTTGCTCCACTATTAACGACATCTACATAGTAATTAAATACACCATTCCATGTTCCGAAAAGAATATAATCCATATAGCCTATATCAATACTTTTTGATACTGATATTCCGTTTACATTGTCACCACAGGCAGTTATACCGTCAAAATATATTTCAAGATAAATTTCTTCATCATCCGCTGAATTTTTCATTACAACATCATAATCGGATGAAACCTTTATAACTTTTGAAGCTTCCCATGTTCCTGTAAGAGAAACAGTACCCGAATCACCGGGTGCCATTTTTGACGGAACATCAAGTTCATAATATGAAGTTCCGGTACCATTATATACAACCTGAGTAAAGGCTGATTTTTCATTTACTGCATAAGCAGATAAAGTGCTGAGCAAACAACACATAATTAAAATAAAGCTTATAAATTTTTTCATTTAAATCATCTCCCGTAATATATTGATTTATTTTTTATTGGCGATACATTCGCTTATAAAATATCGCCTACATGCTCATATTTTGCCCTTCGCCTTCTATATCTTTGAACCACTTGTCATAATCTTTTTCCGAACAATATCCGGCAAGAGCATACGAAAAATCACTTAATCTTTGATGGTCAACATTGCTGCATTGTATCTGAATTCCGTAATACCCATTGTAAATTTCAGACACTTTGGCATTTAAAACATCCGACCATGCTTTCTTCCCTTCCTCTGTCATCATTGTTCCTGATAAATCTTCAATTGTTGCTAATTCGATGTCAACTTCATCATGTACCAGATGAACAGATGAAAGCTTAACACTTTGAATCAAATCTCCAAGTGTAAGATTTGAAAGTGTTTGATCCATCGGCACTTTTACAAATGAGTTTCCATCTGATGCTACATCCGGCAAGAATGTTCCCATCAACTCAGGCACCACAAAGAGTTTTTCTCCGTCTTTACCTTCAAAGAGCATATTTTCATCTGTTACTCTAAAGGTATATATCTTACCGTTATTCTCATATCTGTCGCCATTGACATAATAATTACGAGCCTCCGGCAAAGTTATCTTTGCAATTTCTTCAACTTTTTCAGCAAGCTTGCCATTTTCATCTCTGAATCGTCGACTATTCAGATATTGGGATTCTTGAAAGTTTTTATCATAACAATAGATATAAAAGTCATAATTACCATTCTCAGTAATAGTTCGTATATCATACTCATACCTGTCTGTTTCAACGAACATTCCATACGAATCTGTAACTTCACTTATAATTTTAGCTTCAGGATGATTGTATGCTACACTTCTCATCCATTCCCGGTCCGTAAAAAGTCTATCACGCAGGGTTTTCATTACCTTGTCAAAATCTTCCTTGAATGTATCGGTTTTCAATTTTATATTATTATCAAACCAGGTGTGCCAAAACTCATTACCAGCCTTTCCAAAATCGCCTCGCATATATCCTATAAGACCTTTGGTTTGCTCTGACTTTTCATTGTGAAAAAAGTTCTCCGGTCTGGTGTGATAAAAATTAAACTTGTACATTTTCGTGTTCACCTCCTCCTGCTAAATTTCGATATACCGCATCATCTCTTAATTCCCGATGCAAAATATCAAGAACTATACTGACAATTGCATCTGATTTAAACTTAACCTCGTTGTTTTCATAAGGTTCCTTTTTTACTGCATTATCAAGCAAGTCTGCATACTCATTAAAGTCTATCCCATACACTTCGCCTAAAATCTTTGAATCATCGGCACTAATGAGTTTTAATTCTCTCTTAATTCTGCCTGCGGTTTCAATATTATCCTGAATTATATTTCTTTTATCTTCTAACTCAGGTAAATAAAACGGGCTTTTTCTGAACTTTTCTATTGGTTCTTCATACGAATCTGCCATACAGATTATGTGTTCAGCCAAAAGCCCTATTCCTCTGTAAATTTCTTTTCCATCATTGCTTATCATAAATTTTCGACCTCCAAAATCTTGAACTAAAAAAAGACAATACATCCCGGAGGGACATATCGCCTACATACTCATTCCCATTCCTGTTTCATGTTCTTCATGTGTGAGACTGAGTTCTTCATACCGTTCCTTCATATATTCTGCCGGAGACATTTCCAATGCTCTTCCTGCAGCACCATATGACGGAAGACCGTTTTCATTTTTAAATTCTGTTTGTTTTGGGATTCTTCGATGCATAAGCATAAATTCATCAATTGCATCAACAACTTCACCTCTATCCCATACTTTAAGACCATCTGTATGTTTCACATCAAGGTCATTTTCCTGTTGTGCTTTCAGTTGCATTTTTTGTCCGATATCCTTGCTGATAAGTTCTGAAACATACTTTTGTTTTGTTACATTTTCTTCTGCTACAAACTCATCAAGCTTATCAAACAACTTGTCATTTAGCTTTACCGCTAAAATTCTTCCATTAGGCATTTGTACACCTCCTTCACATTGTTTGTTCAAATGATTCTTCAGGACATTCGTCCATTGATGCTTTTAGCAATTCTTCAAAACCTACTACTGAATATTGAATGTGGTCCTGTATTCCTTCAAGCATGTCACGCTGCTTATCAGTTATTTCATACTCATTATTAAGTGTATTTTCTATACAACGATAAATTTCTACTAATTCATGACTGTCAAAAACAAGATTCTCGTTAAGTAATTTCGATCGTGTTGCAAAATCTTTTTTTGCACTTTCATAATCAGTAAAATAATGTCCGTTATATAATGAGTTATTGCTCTTTCTTTCCCATGTTGCAAACTCAAAGGAACCATTACCATGTTCTGTTACAGCAAAAACAATATTATTAAATTCTGCAAATTGTTTATATGGTAAGTTAAAGTCACTTGCCTTTATTTTTGTTGCACTGTCCAGCAATCTTACATACTCACCCACATCTTTCACAATAGGATGAATCTTTTCACGCAACCTATCAATGATACCGTTTAGTTGATTATTCATAGAATAAAATAGTTCACCATTTTTTTCAACTCTAAAGACTACCGTATCATTTTCGTAAATTTCAATGTGATCATCTTTAAGCTTAGCATTTGAAATCCCCCCTTCTTTCATATTTCTATATACTTGTTGCAAAAATTTTTTTGTGTCCATTTTTTCATCTCCCTTCATTTTTGACACAAAAAAAGAGGCAACTTCATTGTAGAAATTGCCTCTAATTATAGTATTTATCCTACTGTGTGTAGGTTCGAATCTGTCTGGTTAGATTCTGTTTAATAATGCGTTTTTTGGGTTTGTCATAGTTCGAGTCCTGTAAGATAGGACCAAATATCTTTCAATTTTGAGTACGAAAAAGGGTTTGCGGAAAACCCGCAAACCCTCTCTGTAGCTGACCAAATCGACAATGTATCTTTTTGGTTCTGCTTTTTCAGTGCCGGTGGTCGGGGTCGAACCGACACGGTATTGCTACCACGAGATTTTGAGTCTCGCACGTCTGCCAATTCCATCACACCGGCTAATATATGAGCGACCCATATATAATATCATAAAAATTTACAGATTTCAAGTGATTTTTAAAATTTATATAAAAATTAAATCAAAATACTTAATAATCTCTGACGACATAACATAAGCTTCTGTTTTTGGGAAAATACAAAGTACATTAAGTATTATTACCGCCCACATAATACCTGAAGCAAGACCAAGTATTATGCCAAGAAGTTTATTTACCATATTTATAAACGGCAGGGATGCAAGCTTTTCAAGTATACGGAGTATGAATTTCAGGCAAAGCTTTAAGACTATGTACAAAACGATACTTGACACAAGATAAACAAAAGCACCTGAGCAGCTTTTTATAAGAGCTATATCTCCTGTATTTTCGGCAAAAAACTCACCTATTGCAACACCTACGGGCGACGCAGCAATCTGAGATATAATTGCATCGCCAAAAACAAACAGTACAAGGATAGTTGCAAGTAAGGATACAAGTGAGTATATAGACTTTACAAAGCCCTTTCTATATCCGTTTAGCATAAACAAGATTAGAAATATAACAATAGCGATATCACAAATCATAACAAAGCTCCTTTATTGCTGATTACGCCGCTTTGCGGCTACACCTCATCCGTCGGCTATCGCCGACACCTTCTCCTCAAGGAGAAGGCTTTCAAAAAGTCTTGGCTCTTTACAAGAATTTAATGGTTGACACTAATTATCTCAGCCACGCTATCACTTACAGAAAAGCCAAAATTATAGTTATAATATAGAACTGCTTTTCTGAAATCCTTCTCTGTCATTCTCTTTTTCATAACATCGGCATCATCATCCAGAAGCACGGTTTGTCCGTCTAATGACAAAAGAAAGCAGTTATTATTTGCACTTACATATTTTACATTATCTTTACTTTCGTATTTTCCCATAAGTCTGCCGGAAGTGCTATATAGCTCAACTGTTGATTCACTAAGCTCGGAGCTATAGCGGTCAAACACAAATGCAAGCTCTCCTGTGGGACTGATGTCATAGGTTTTAAGTGTTCTTCCTGCATAATCTATACGCCATTTCATTACACCCTTTGATGTATATGCGGCGGTGTATAAATCACCAAAAGCGATAACAACATCGTCATTTATATAACATAATTCTGATATGACATTACTGCTTGTAACAATTTCTTTTACAGGTTCGCTTTCTTTCATATCAAAAAATATAAGCTTACCTGCCATTTGATTATTTTCGATTGTATAGCTGGCGGCTGCCATACTCCTGCCGTTTTCGGATACGGAAATATCAATTACAGGGTTATTTGTATGCCACTTATACAAAGAAGCTCCACCGGGTTTGAAAATGTTTACACACGATTTATAGCCCGGTTCTTCGGTTACAAAGCCATAGTAGCCATTTTTGGATATTGCAGCACCTGTTATTGTTTCTGTAAGCTCAATATCATTTATATTTTCGTTTGCAGTTATTATAACTGCTTTATTTGAATTTTTAAAATAAACTACTGCATTTTTGCCTGATGTTTCAAGGCGGGGGGATGACGGAGATATTTCATGTTTAAAATTGCATGTCATATCAGGAGCAAAAGACATAATTGCACCATTGCCGACATATATGATATTTTTGCCGATTTTATCATATACACCGCCCTGCGTTTCGCCTATTACATAGCTATTGCCAACATAGAAGCGGTTATAGGCATTTGGAAGTATAGGGATAAAATCTGTGAGTATAAGCAAGACAACAAGCACACATACCCCAAACGATGTAATAATCCTGAGCCTTTTTTTAGGCTCTGTATTTTTAAGGGTTTCAATATATCTTAAAATTCTGTATATTATACGCAAGAAAATATTATGTCTGTGTGGGGGGGTATTATCACTTATAGTTTCTGCGTCGGTTACATCCTGAGTTTGATTTTCGCTTTGTATCTCGGGGTCATTTTGTTCTATAGCATCATCAG
>JAZSHP010000152.1:0-8216 GCA_045533355.1 Candidatus Fimenecus sp. | reverse complement strand
ATGAAGCATCAGAACGAACACGAAAAATGTTCGGTGCTTAAAATAACAAATTAAAGGAGAAAAAATTATGGAACAGAATCTTATCACATTTGAGAAAGCTCTCAAAGAAAACTATCTCCCTGCGTGGAGAAATCAGCTTGGAGTTGAGCCCTCAGCTCTTCTCGGCAAAATTAAGAAAGTACCTCTTGTATCAAACAAGATTGTAGCTTCCGCGCCTATCGGCCTTAGCGGTGGCTTCGGCTTTGGTGCAGAAGGACAGGCAACCCCCAACGCTGGCAATGTAAGATTTGACAGATTTGAGACCGAAGCAAAGGATATGTATGTAAATATCGCAATTTCGGCAAAGGCTGTAAGACTTACAGGCACAGGCGGTGCTATGGCTAACGCACTTGACACAGAAGTTAAGGCTTCTTATGAAACAGCAAAGTGGAATGTAGGCAGGTCTCTGTTCGGTAACGGAACCGGTGTTCTTGCAAACATTGAAGCTCTTTCCGATGCAGGTCTTACTATTACTGTTGACGATACAAAATTCCTCAAGGAAGGTCTTATCGTTGATATTTATGCAGATGGTGCGGATGCTCCTCAGACTAACGGCAAGGGCAGAAGAATTGTAGCGGTAGACAGAGCAAACAAGACTATCACTATCGAGGGTACTGCTTCAACCTTTACAAAGGGCTTTATTACAGTACAGAACTCTTACAACAGAGAAATTACAGGTCTTGGTACAATCTTTGATACCTCTGTTACAAAGCTTTATGGACTTAACAAGGCTGACAATCCCTATCTTGCGCCTATCACAGTTGATGCAGGACAGGATATTGACGACGGCATTATCACAAAGGCTCTCAGAATGGCAAAGAACGATAAAAACAGCTCGGTTGATACTCTTCTTTGCGGTGATGATGCATACGATGCATATGTTACATACCTCAGAACAAACAATGTAAGAGTTGAGGATATGTCACACACCATTTCGGGCGGTTTCAAGGCTATCAAGTTTATCTTTGGTAACAAGGAAGTTGATATTTGTAACGAGTCATTTGTTCCCGCAGGCGAAATGTGGGGCGTTGACTCTACAGCGCTTGAGCTTCATATGCAGGAGTGGGATTTCGCAGACCTTCAGGGTGGCGGTATCTTCAATCTTATGGAAAATTCATCCGTTTACAGAGCGCTTCTTGCTAACTATGGCGACCTTATTTGCAAGAATCCCGGCGGGTGCGTAAGAATTACCAACATCGCCTAAATAATTGTCGGTTTCAGTAGGTGGTAGTTTTCCAACCTCTATCACCTACTGAAAATTGGCACTTGCTGAACAAAATATAAAAGGTGGTAAATATAAATGACATTACTTGAAATATATGAAAAAATCAGCCTTAAAGCCCCAATAGAGCAGAGAAAATTTTTCAATTACTTTGACGATAGTGTAAATGAGCTTTTATCCTTGTATGACATAGTGCTTATAGAGGACAAAGCATATGAAGCTCCCACAACAGACTTATATGCCGATAACGTTGTGTTGCCACTATACCACAACGCTATAGTTGACAATATTCTGTTTATGATAAGCAACGATGCAAACTACAAGAGCGAATTTATACGAAAGTCAAAGGACGCATATCTGAAATATTGGAATGATAAGGCAAAAGGCAAAAGAATAAGAAGAATGAGGTGGTAACAATGTTTAATAGCGGAAAATCGGTTAGTGAACTTATCACCGAATTAAAAGACGAAGTTGATATTGCCCTTGAAATACCCACATCTACATACCTATTGTGGCTAAATAGCATTGAACAGTTATGCTATTCCGAGATAATCAAAGAGCAGAGAGAGGTTAAGCTTTCAGCTCCTACAACGCCAATATCAATGGAGAGTTTAACCGTATCAGAGGAAGAAGCGCCTATAAGATTTGAGGATATCTACGCAGTATATGCCGATGATGTTCAGCTTATGAAAACTACATTGGCAAGTGGACAGATTTTTCCCGATACGTTCTATAAGCATAACGACAATTTAGGCTTCAACTCACCATATAAGACAAAAGAACTCAAAATCGTGTACTTTGCAAGACCAAAAGTAAAGACTTCCGAAGCTGGTAACGTAATGTTGCCTATCGAGTTTATAGACTTGGTAAAGGCTAAAATGCGTGGAGAAGCCTATAAATTAGTTAACGAGGACGCTTTGGCAGGCAAATGGCTCAATGATTATAACGTTCTGTTGGAGACATTTAAGGCTTGGTGCAATAGCAAGGCTTCACAATTCGGAGTGTAATTATGGCAAAGAAAAAGAATGAATTAACCTATTTGCAGTCCCCTATACCAGAGGGGCAAAAATACTATAAATCCACAAAATTGAGCTTTAGCGGTTTGAATAAAAGGCATACACTTGACACCGGCGTGTTGTCCTATGAAAAGAATATTTCGACTGTTGAAGCTCCTTATTTAACCCCTTCGCCCAAGCCAGCCAAGATACATTATATGGGCACCAGTAGTGAAATTACAGATATATTTGGCTTTGATGATTTTCTTGTTGTATTAAGCACGCTTTCCACAACTCATCTATGTATTGATTTCATAGATGATAACGGTACATTTGCAGGCGGTATACTCAGCGAAACCGACCTTACGTCTCACAGAAGCATCGTTCAGTTTAACGTATATGATGCTACTAATGACGAAGGAAGAGTTGATATTCTATCGGGAAAATATAACAAAAAACTCCTTATATTCCCCGATAAGAAGTCGTTAGACTTCTATGTAGAGCGAAATGACAAAACCTTTACAGAATTGAACTGTGCTTCATTGGAAACCGAAGGTAACGCATTACCAAATATCAAGTATGCCACGGTGCATTTATCAAGAGTTTTCGGCGTTAATGACGATAAAGTATACGCTTCGGGATTCAATGATTACGCCAATTGGAACTTGGATACAGCAGACGAATACAACGAGAGTAATGCTTGGTGCAGCACTGCACAGTCAAACGTAAAGGCTGATAGTAAATTTACGGGTATTACTACATACCAAAACCACGTTGTATGCTTCAAGCGTAATTTTATGCACGAGATATACAACAATAAAAATCCTTTCAGAATACAGGATATTTACGCCGAGGGAGCAATAGACAACCGCACAATACAAGACGTTGACGGCAGATTGATATTTGTTTCCGATGATAACGTAAAGATATACACGGGCTCTAATCCTAAGATTATCAGTTATAGCCTTAATATCCCCAAGTATGAAACTGCTGTATCGGGCCAAGACGGCAGAAACTATTACCTTTACACTAAAAACGGCACAGAAAGTCATTTCTTTGTGTATGACACAATGATTGGCGAGTGGTCGGAGCGTGATGCAGAGGAATATGGAGAAATAAAAGGCTTTGCAAACAACTCGCAGGGCGTATATATGGCTACATCAGACAAAATATATAAGCTCAACACAAGCAATTACGCGGGTCAGAGCTGGGCGTTTGAGACAGATTTAATGACAAATCAAACTGTTGATATAAAGCATATTAAGAAGCTGCAAATGCTTGGTGACTTCGCAGATTGCGATTTAGATGTGTATATCTTGTACGACGACGAGGTATTCAACGCAAAAACATCACACAAGGTATACTCCCGAACAGCTCTAAACGGCAAAAAGCCTATAAGAATAAAGCCCCGAATGACGTCACACTATGGCTTCAAGCTTCGTTTTGAGGGCGTTGGATATGCCAAACTCTATGAATTAGAGATATTTACACAGCAAGGAGGGGATTTGTATGTCTGATAAAGATATAAGCCGGATGGGCTTTAAGGAATTAAGAAACGAGGTACAACTGCTCCGTGACGAGCTTGCAATAATGCAACGCAAATACGAGGATATGTTGTATAACCTGGATTCAGATAACTTTTCAAGCACCTTCAAAAAAGAGCAGGACAATATGAAGTCGGAAGTTAAGCTGACGGCAGAAGGACTTAATTCTATCGTCTTAAAATCGTTTGATGTGAAAAACGCTATCGAAATAACCGAGTTACACGAAGCCACAGACACAACCAAAGTATATAAAATTCCCAAAGCTGATAGCGACGAACACACATATTATTACTATAATTCTCATTCTCATCAGTGGGAAGAAATAAGCGATGATACAGTCTCTACAATGTTTTCACAGACGGCTGACGGATTTATGTTCAAAGGCAACTCCATTATTGACGGAAAAGTCACCATAACAAAGGATTTGACTTTAAGCGGTGTTATAACTTGGGATATGTCAAATTCACCAGTCAAAACACAGTATTCTACCGACAATTCAACTTGGCACGATAATCAAGTGAGCGGTTATAAATATATGCGTATGAGCTTTGACGGTGGAAAATCTTGGACTGCAGGCACACAAATTGTAGGTAAAGACGGAAGTAGTGCAAGCGTAACCTTCAATAGTGTAAACAATGCACTTGGCGACCTATTTAAAACTTGGCAGGGTGGAACGCCTACTACAATAACAGACTCTTATATATATTCACCAAAGATAAAAAGTGGAGAATTATATAGTTGTGTGATTTATGCCGGAAAAGGCGCTGAAAGTTATGCCAAAATGTCAGAATACGGACTTGATGTATATATAGATGGCTCTTGCAAGATAGGTATGGGATACACATCAGGACTTTACGATTATCCATACTTGATTTTGGGAGCTGGTTCTAATAATGCAGGTGACGGCAAAGGCTGTATATGTAAGCTCACCAAAGGTCTATGGATAGGTGACGCATCAGTTGCAAAAACGGGCGGAAATACTCCCGACGGTATAAACAATGCTACAGGTATATTCATCGACCTCGGAAACGACACTATTTACAAATACATAAATGGCATTGCCACAGAACTATAAAAAACTAAGGAGATAAAGAAATATGACAAGAGCAAAAGCACAGCACATTATTTACGAAATAATCAATAGCGGAATAGTTTCCGAGGAAATCGAGGACGGATTGAACGAACTTGCAAACACATTATGCTATGGTGAGTTTGAGGAATGTGAGAAAACCTCACCATATTGTGAAAATTGCAGACATTTAAGTGGGGTGGAAGTATGCGAGGAATAGACGTATCATCACATCAAGGAAAAATTGATTGGAAAGCCGTAAAATCAAGCGATATAGACTTCGTTATAATAAGGGCAGGATACGGACACAGTACAGTTGACAAGTATTTTGTGCATAACATAACCGAAGCGTTAAATATAGGCTTGAAAGTAGGCGTTTACTGGTTTTCCTATGCTCTTAACGAGCAGGACGCAAGAAAAGAAGCTGACTTCTGTATATCAACAGTCGGAAAGTATAAGCTCTCGTTCCCTATTTTCTACGACTTTGAATATGACACAGAGCGTTATGCCAACGACAACAAGGTAAAGTTCACAAACAAATCAAGGGTGTCTGTAATCAAAGCTTTTTGCGACAGAGTGAAAGAACTCGGTTATGAGGCAGGAATATATACCAATCTTGATTACATCAAATATAGGCTGAATTTTGACGATTTAAGGGCATATCCGCTATGGCTCGCTACATACGGAGGCGATGAAAGCCAAACAGCATACGGCGAAATCTTGAAGCAGACCACCGATTCGGGAAAGGTTTCAGGAATACCGGGCAACGTTGATATGAACGTTTGCTTTATCAACTTTACTGACACAGACAACGAGCCTTCCGAATGGAGCAAAGAAGCTATTGAATGGGCGGTCAGGAATAAAATTCTGCAGGGCGATGAAAAGGGCGACTATAAGCTCCGCGAGCCTTGCACAACAGAGAGGTTTATTACCCTTTTACATAGAGCGTTAAAAAATATAGAACTTGATATAGGAGATTAAAACTATGAAAGAAAGATTTTCAAAACTTATCGACGTAAAAAGCCTTGTGACATTAACTATGACATTGGCAATGATTTTAATGTTGACGGGGGTGTTTACTCCTCCGACAGAAATATTTGCCTTATTTTCCACAGCATACGGCTCTGTAATTACATATTTCTTCACAAAGAAGGACGAAAAAGACAACACAGAAGCAGATACAGAAATATATACAGAACAATCCGAACTGCTTGACGTCGAGCAAGATATTCTTGAAAGAGTAGAAGCGCTCGAAAACGAGGTCTATGGCAACATAGACGACACCGAAGAAGAGTACGCAGAAGGAGAGGACGCAAATTGATAGTATTGGATTTTCTCAAAGAGTATTGGGTGCTCATTTCGTTTTTCTTAGGTGAAATAGGCGTTGTATATGCCTTTATTAACTCTATCAGAAAAGCTTTAAAGTGCACCTTGCGTAAAGATATTTTGGATATATACGACAAGTGCAAGGAATCTAAAACAATCACAATGTATCAACTGCAGTGTGTGAATTACTCATACGATATATACAAGAAATTCAAGGGCAATTCCTTTGTTGATACTATTGTAAAAGAAGAAATACCCACGTTTGCAATAATAGAATGAGAGGTGAAAAATAAATGATATTTGACGCATCTAAAGCAATACAGGGGACAACAGAAAGTAAAAAACTGTGGCACGAAGCAAACGCAAAAGGTGATGAAGAAGGCAAAAAGAAAGCTCATGAAGCTGCAGAAATGTATCGAAAATTACTTGAAAGCAATGGATATGGAGATATTGCTAAGTCTTTGGCAGAGGTTGATGTTGCTGGTGCAGAAGCTATTTTGAAGTCTTTTAAGGACACAAGCACAATAAACAGCAAAATAGACACCACTTTCGATTCGCAGGTCACTAATATGAACGATATGAAAAAGAAGTACAATTACCTTGAAGATTATAACTATAATCATAACCACTACGAAAGTGATATCGGCAAGTCTATTATGGAAAATTACAAATTCCAAGGCAAGACCGCAAGCGATAACGAAGTAGCAAGCGGTGGCGCTTCTAATGGCGGTAATATAGACAGCTACGCCGCCGCAAATGCAACCCGTCAGCAGTTGGCGTTTACCAACGCAGGAAATCAAGCGGTATTAAACGACTTCAACACAAGAATAAATAACGCAAGAGGTATTCTTAATGACCTCGGTGGGTATCTGCAAAATCAAGAAAAGGGTATGCAGACTACTATCGGTATTCAGCAGAGTGAGGAGCAGAGACAGTTTGAAAACGAGGAAACCAAGAAGAACAACGATGTATCAAGAAAAGTTTCGATAAGCGAGGTTACGGGCTATGTTCCTGCCGAGTGGGCTAACACGGGTAACTTCTACCTTGATGAAAATGGAAAACTCAAACCCGAATATGAGAACATAGACTTTAGCGCCATTATGGCAGAAGCAAAAAAGAACGGCAACACAGAGCTTTATAATCAAGCAAGCGTTGCACGCGCCGCCAAGATATACGGCAACTATGAGAAATACGGAAAATATGACGATGGTAATTATACTCTTACCGGCAAACAACAGACGGAATCTGGCAGACAGTTTGATAAAACTGCCGAACTGACCGAGAAAGAAATAGAAACCAACGCAGACCTTACCCGAGAAGAAATCGAAGCAAACGAAAGAATGAACAACGCCACGAATACCACAAATCAGACGATAGCACAGTGGGAAGCGTTGGCTAAGGAAGCACAAAACGCAGAAACCTTTGACGATTTTTCATCAAAGCTCAAATTAAGCAATGATTACGGGGCTATGCAGTTCTTATATGATGTTGTTGAGCCGTATTGGAATATGTCTCAAAGCAAGAATATCAAAATAGTAGATCCTCCGACTTCTGTAAATAAGGACAAAGACGGAAATGTAGTATCATATGGGGCAGACGGAAACGAATTTCCGTTAAAAACACTTCTTGAGGCAAACAAAAGCTCAATAACAAAAGACGGGGCAAGTAAAATTTTGATTGCTTTCAAAGCATATGACGAAGAATGGGTGAAAAAAATAGAGTGGAAAACAACGGAAAGTGAGCCTAAATATGACCCAACAGCGCAATAAATTAATACCATATTCTAAATAATACAAGGAGCTAAATATGGCGGGATTTTATAAAGACGGAAAACCTATAATTAACACCAATAGCACTGCAAAGAAATCACAGACAGGCTTTGTAGTTGTAAAAAATAAAGATACCAAAAACACGCTTGAATACGATGGCATAATACTTGGTACAGTAACAAACAAGGGACTCAAAGCTATCAAGGACAAAACCCTTGATAGCTATACTCCCGAAACCGAAGAAGAAAAAAT
>JAZSHP010000041.1:0-15075 GCA_045533355.1 Candidatus Fimenecus sp. | reverse complement strand
AAGACAACGATAGCCGCAAAGGTGGCAAATTATATTGCCAACAAGGGCTTTGATGTTGCACTTTTATTGTGCGATAAAGTCGGATCGTAGCCATGTCGTTTTGGGGGCCAAGGAGTTGAACAACTTGCTTGTCTTCCTAAGACCGCTTGGCCTCCGACTTACCCTCATGCGGAAAGACAACGATAGCCGCAAAGGTGGCAAATTATATTGCCAACAAGGGCTTTGATGTTGCACTTTTATTGTGCGATACAGATGCTCCGCCGCTTCCGCTTTTGGTTCCACCGTCAGAGATTGAAAACGAAAAATCACTCGGCAGTATATTAGCGGCAGCAAAGATAACGGAAAGCCTTGTGATGCAGAATTGCATTACATTCAAAAAGAACAAGCATATAATGGCTCTTGGTCTTATGAAGGGTGAGAATTCCTTCTCATATCCGAAATACACTCAGGTTCAGGCAAAGGAACTGATAGATGTGTTAAAGGATATGGCAGACTTTGTTGTGATTGATTGCTCCTGCCATCTGTCCGATGATATTCTTTCAACAATGTCGCTCATTGAGGCAGACTGTGTATTAAGGCTTATAAACTGCGACCTAAAATCAATCTCGTATCTCTCCTCGCAATTACCCCTGCTTGCAGACAGCAAGTTCAGGAGCGATAGGCAGCTTAAGGTTGCAAACGATGTGAAGAGCATACATTCAAGAGAGAACATTGAGCAGATTATAGGCGGTGTATCGTTCACCATTCCGCACAGTGATTTGGTAGAAAAGCAGTACCTTGAAGGAGAGCTA
Organism: Candidatus Fimenecus sp.; assembly: GCA_045533355.1. Classification (GTDB taxonomy): domain Bacteria; phylum Bacillota; class Clostridia; order Oscillospirales; family Acutalibacteraceae; genus Fimenecus. Next base: position 14,284 of record JAZSHP010000041.1, on the reverse strand, counting down.
CTAAAGAATACACCGGAGAAAAGAGAAAGCAAAGAGTTCCGTGTAATGATAGAAGATATCGCAGAGGAGGTGTTCGACCTTGATTAATCAGAATACTTCCCACGATTTATTCTTCGCACCGACTAAGATAAGCGACTTCCCAAGTGTGCTTGAAGAGGTACAGGAGCATATATCACAAAACTATGCTTCGCTTCTTTTGGAAACAGATAAGGATGTCGCAAAGGAACAGATAAAGTTCCAGATTAAAAAGTATCTTGCAGACAAGAGACTAAGTGCTGACGGAATGGAAGAGGATGAACTTGTCGACAGGTTATATACCGAAATGGCAGAATACTCCTTCCTGACAAAGTACATATTCAGCAAGGGTATTGAGGAAATAAATATCAATGCATGGAATGACATTGAAATTCACTATTCAGGAGGAAAAAGAGGTAAACTCGATGAACACTTTGACTCTCCACAACATGCAGTAAATGTTGTAAGACGTATGCTTCATGCATCCGGGATGGTGCTTGATAATGCTTCTCCCGTAGTGCTTGGGAGCTTGACGAAGAATATTCGTATTGCAGTAATCAAAGCACCTGTTGTGGATGAGGAGGCAGGTGTAAGTGCATCAATCCGTATCGTAAATCCGATGAACTTTGCAAAGCAGGATTTGATAGATTACGGAACGGCAACAGCACCGATGCTTGATTTCTTATCAATGCTTATAAGATACGGAGTAAGTGTCTGTGTTGCCGGAGCCACAGGTAGTGGTAAGACAACCGTTGCAGGATGGATGCTTTCGACATATCCCGATGATAAGCGTGTTTTCTCAATTGAAAGCGGTAGCCGAGAGGTAGCACTCGTTAAAGAAAAAGACGGAAAGGTTACAAACAACTCTGTCCAGACACAAACAAGACCATCTGAAAACGAGGCGCAAAATATCACACAGGTAAAACTTCTTGATGTTGCTTTAAGATTTAATCCCGACCTGATATTTGTAGGTGAGATTAGAGATATGGAAGCCTATGTTGCACAGGAAGCAAGCCGAACAGGTATTCCTGTATTAACAACCATCCATTCGAACTCCTGTGAGGCAACATATTTCAGAATGGTAACTCTCTGCAAGAGAATGTTTGATGCAGCAGATAAAACTCTGTATGATCTTGTAACTGAAGCCTTTTCGATAATAGCTTATGCAAAACAGCTTGAAAACGGAGAGCGAAAGATTATGGAGATTATGGAGTGCGAAATCAAACCGGATGGAGAAAGAGTTTACAGAACCATTTACCGATACAACATTAAAGAAAATTACTACGATGAAAACGGTAAGCTTGTTATCAAAGGTGAGTATGAGTTTGTAGGCGAAATATCCGAAGGACTTAAGAAAAGACTTACTGAAAACGGCATACCGAGAAGTTGGCTTGACAGTATTTGCAGAGGGGAGGCGATAGCTTGCTGACATTAAGATTATTTGCATTTATTGCAATGGTTGTAGGTGTCCTGAAATTGCTTGACATAAGGCTCTTGGATTTATTCAAATCCGTATTCGACAGACCGAAATCAATCAGGGATCAGGTAAACGAGGCAACCAACAAGAAAAAGAAAAACTTCTTAAAGCGAGAGGTTGAGGAAATAACGGAGATAATGAGAATGACAGGCAGGGAAGATAAAATCCCTGTTATTTTTATTGCTTGCGGTGTGTGTGCCATAGCAGGTGCGGTCATTGCTTCACTGTTTAACAATGTCTACATGATACCGCCTCTTGCAATCGGTATGATGTTTGTGCCTGTGTGGTATGTAAAACTAACAGCCAGTCATTTTAAGAAAGATGTATCGGAAGAGCTTGAAACAGCCTTGTCAATTATAACGACAGCATATATAAGAAACGAAGATATAGTAACGGCGGTTGAGGAAAATATCGCATACCTTAATCCGCCAATAAAAGATGTCTTTACAGATTTTCTTGTACAGCTTAAACTCATTGACTCGGATGTGAGTAAAGCCATAGCAAACCTCAAAGATAAGGTTGATAATGATGTATTCCATGAATGGTGCGATGCACTTATGCTTTGTCAGCAGGACCGAAGCCTGAAAACAACACTTACACCGATTGTATCAAAGCTTTCAGATATCCGTGTTGTAAACTCAGAGCTTGAGCTGATGCTGTCTGAGCCTCGTAAAGAGTTTATCATAATGGCACTTTTAGTTATTGCGAATATACCGATAATGTATTTCTTAAACAAGGATTGGTACGATGTGCTGATGCACTCTGCTGTTGGTAAAATAATACTTTCGGTGGATATAGCCGCAATCTTCATATCAACAGCCTTTGTGGTAAAGCTAACAAAACCAATAGAATTCCGGAGGTGATTTGAATGGATAAGAAAAAAGAACAGCTTTGTCCTAAATGCCTTACAGGAATGAAATCCTTAAAACTCGATCCTCGTGAACCATTGTGTCCGTTTTTATACCTCCACAGCACAAACGGATGTGCAGGATATAAACCGATAGCAGGAGGTGTCGTTAAATGAGAGTTATAATCCTATTAGTAGGACTTGCGTTCGGCTTGTATTTTATAATCGCAGACAGACTGAAAATTCCATACCTTAAGGCATCGAAGGCCATAATGAATATGGGAAGGAGCGACCGAAAACTAACAACGGTCATAGAGGCGGTTTTAATGGATTTAAGTGTTAAACTGTCAAGATTCATCCCAATGGACAGGTACAGGAAGAACAGGCTGTCGGCAACACTCAAAGCTGCAGGAATCAGTATGACACCAGAATGCTATCAGGCACATGCGATTATTAAGGCATTGGCAGTAGGACTTTTAATACTGCCATGCCTTTTAATATTTCCGCTTATGTCTGCTGCGGTGTTAATTCTCGCAGTTCTTGTGTACTTTAAGGAAATACAAAAAGCCGAGAAGCATATGGAAACACGAAGAGAGGAAATTGAAACAGAGCTACTAAGATTCGTATCGACCATAGAACAGGAGCTTCTGTCAACAAGAGATGTGCTTTCCATCTTGGAGAAATTCAAGAAGAATACAACTCCGGCATTTGCAGATGAGCTTGGAATCACATGTGCCGATATGAGATCTGGCGGTTACGAGGTGGCACTGATGAGAATGGAAGCGAGAGTAAACTCGCCAATGCTCTCTGACGTGGTGCGAGGACTTATATCCGTAATCAGAGGCGATAACGGTACGATGTACTTCCAGATGCTCTCTCATGACTTCAAACAAATGGAGCTTCGAAAACTGAAAGCAAAAGCACAGAAGGTACCCGGAAAAATCCGTGTATTCTCAATCATAATGCTGATGTGCTTCCTTGCTACATATCTGATAGTTATTGCATATCAGGTAATTCAGTCAGTCGGAGTTATGTTTTAGGAGGTGTAGTGCATGAAATACAGAGGGTTTTACATAGACGAAACTGAAACAAGCGATGTTCAAAGATTTAATGAACAAGGCTCTGTCAAATGTGATGGTATTTGGTTTCGCTTATATGCCGATCCCGATTATTCAATTCAGTTGGATGACTTTATAGCCGCATATGACTTTGACATGGAAAGATCAGATGAGGGTATCGAAAAGTTCCTGACAACCTACATTGACAAATACTATCCTGAATATAAAGAGCAACAGTTCCATGCTCTTTTGAAAAAGGACTATAAGGACTATGTCTATGATGTCAAACAGTTCGATGAGGACTTTGATATTGTAAATGATGCCGAAATGATTGCAAATATGAAAATGGCTTATGAATCGATTAAGAAATTTGAGGGAATCACTCTTGAAGAAATGGAATACATCGTAACACTCAAAAGACCGTTAGAAACCATTTGCGATTGCTTTGCAAGAGACAAAAATCAGTTTGCAAAGGAATTCGTGGGCTGCATCAAAAAGGTAGCAGAAGAACAGACATGTAATTACGGACTCAGAGAAGACGATGAGAATTGCGATGAAAAGGTATTAGAATCACATGAGCCAGAAGAACAAGGTGGAATGACAATGATGTAGGAGGTGAATGAATTGACCAGAGAAGATTTTTTTTATGACAGAGTAAAGAGAGAATACGAAGAGTATATGGAAACAATTCGTGATTGGGATAGTGATAAACTGATAGACAATGCAAAATACATTGGCGATTACATAAGAATTTACGAATATCTTATGAGAGACAAACCCATAAGCGAAAACTCATATCTTGATTACTATGAACGACTTAAAAAGCCTTTGGAAATGATTTGCGACAGGTATCAGGAAGACAAACCTCCTATGCATGACCTTGTCAATAGTACGATATGGGATTTGGGCAGAGAACATCTGCCCGATGAATCGTATAGTGAAATCAAATGCAAGTTTCTGCAAAGGGTAGCAGATAACTATCACGATCCAGTCAATGAAAGTCTTTCGGTAAACGCCCACAATATGCTGATGTTTGTATATGAATATGTCAGATGCCATATAGACTTTGCAACAGACGATGAAGTTAATGTGCTGATGCAATTCAAAAATCCCCTCAAAGTAATTATGGATACAGTTCCGGAGGCAGGTAAAGAGTTCGAGAAACGAATTTCATACACGGCGGAAACTGTTCAGAATCGGGACATTATGACAATGCCGTATGACCTTGATCCATACTATCTGATGTCCGAAACAAAATTCAGGCACAATGCGATAAATAGCATCAATAACATTGTTCTGGTTCCGGAATTCAATGTCACAATGAAGTGGCTTGAATTTTGCCGAGAGGTAGCATCAGAGGATGAAGACATTCAGAACCCATATCTTGAACTTATAAATGCATTTATAACGGTTTATGAAGATCAGGGAGCCAACACCTTGCAGGAACTTTACCTGATGGGAAGAGAGCATTGCATCCTTCCTAATGAATTGATTGAAGCAGGAAAGTATCTTGCAGATGATGGTGATATTAATAAAGTTCCAAAACTTGCGGAGTATGGATACTTTGATGGTCCGTATGAAGATAACCATCCTGCCGATGAGTTCCTCGAAACATTAGGGGAACATCAAGGCGGAATGACTATGATGTAGGAGGTGAAAACATGTCAAACTTAGAAACCCTATATGACCGTATTGAAGATGAATACTACGGTCTTCGTGATGAATGGCGAGAATATGAGTTCGAAGATCTGATGTGTGATGTAGCAAAAATTGCAAAGATGAAAAGTATATACAACTATATCAGACAGCATGAACCATTCAGCGAAAAGCAGGCCGAACACTTTCTTAAGATGCAGAATCCGTTTCAGCTTATATGCAGTAGATATAACCCGGTAGAAGGAGAAATCCATGAAGAATATAAAACTGTAATTGATGACATTTATGCACAGAAGATTACAGATATGCAGAGCCAGCCTTACTTTGCAGAGCTTAAATGGCAAATGTATCACGAAAAGGAAAGGTATGATGATAAACTTGCTGCTCACATAGACAAGAATGCATTTCGAAATGTGAGTTACAATCTGTTTATTGAAAATTATCAGCTTGACGAATATCAATCCCGTGTTCTGATGCAGTTTAAGGATCCGCTGATAGCGCTTGTAAAGGAAATCGGCAGTACCGAAGAGACTTTTGAAAAACAAGTAGAAAGAGTAATGGAAACCTTGGGAAGTGTTGATCTTCTTACATATCAACATGAACTCAACAAGGATTTCATATTACCTGAAACAAGGCAGAGACATGAAGCAATTATAGAATTGATGGATATCGTTCCGGAATTTCATTTTCAGACTGCAATGGAATGGCTTATGCTTAATCGACACCTAAACAGCAGTATGCTTGAAGGAGATGGTGAGGACAATCCGTATCAGGATTTTATGAACACCATGAAAGATATCAAAGAAAAGTATGGCGATGAGGTCTTCCAGAAGGTATTCAACATTGGAACCGATGTAGTCATGCAAAATGATGAACTCATTGAAGTGGCGAAATATATTGCTGATGATGGTGAAATAGACAGGATTTCTGAACTGCTTGATGATGACTTCTTCCTTACACCTTACGAAGAACATAAGCAAGGTGGGATGGATCTATGCTGAAAAGACTTACAAGTAAACGCGGAAGCGGATACATTGATGTCGTGGTCATAGTTTTATCAGCAATCCTTGTAATCGCTCTTGCAACAAGCGTGTTCCCTGTATATATTGCAAAGTCGCAACTTGATAGTTTTACTCAGGAGCTTTGCAGAGAAGCAGAAATCTGCGGCAGAATAGGCAGTGAGACAACAAGCAGAGAAATAACTCTTACCGAAAGACTTGGAATCGATCCAAATGTGGAATGGTCCAAGACAGGCAGAATTCAGTTAAACGAAGAATTCACTGTAACGGCAACCTTGGAGTATGACATAGGCTTTGGAGTGTTTGCATCGTTCCCGGTGACACTTACCTCAAAGGCCATAGGCAAAAGCGAGGTGTATTACAAGTGAGAAAGTTTAATAATAAAGGCAATGCGACTGTCCTTTCAGTCGCAATTTGCCTTGCGATAATCCTTGTAATGTGTGTGATCTTCGAGTACATGCAGATGCTTATTATAACCACAGGCATAAGAAATGCAGTAGAATCTGCAACTGTTTCAACAGTGGTGGCAAACTACGATGAAACATACAGTCAGCTCCGGGAAGGATATAGCGGAGGGTTTGTCTATCAGGATACAGCCTTTATAGAAAGCATAGATACAGGAAATGTATACACCCGGCTTGATTCACTCCTCGCCTTATCAGAAAGAGGAGATGAACATATCAAATACAGGGGTGATGGCTCCATAGAATACAGTATATCTAATATGCGAATAGAAATGGAGAATACATCCTATGCACAGGGTAATAGCAACAGAAATCTGAATGCAACAGTATATCTTGATGTGAAGATCCCCGTCAGGTATGGCGGAAGAGAGGTGGCAACACTTTCACCTACACTGAAAGTTAAAGCTTCATACACGCCGAAATTTTAATTACATTGCAACAAATATTATAAGTCATATTTTATTGCTAATGCCGAAATTTCAACGGTTAAAATATCTTCGTAGACTTATATCATGTTGTGTGGTATGTTCGTGTTGAAAGGAGAGATGCCAATGGAAAGATTGGTAGGAAGAAGATTCAAAACCTTAGACGAACTGAAAGCGGAAATCGAAAAAATAACTAAAAAGAAGGTCAATGCAGTAATCGAATCCGAAAGTGACAGAGCTGAAGGAACAGATTACATGATCGATTATGAGTTTGAATTATTCGACATCCACACAATGTTCTATCTGAAAGACAACGCAGACAATTACTACATCACAGAAGTATAAGCGAAAGGAGATAGCAATGGAATTATTAAGAGTAGACAAACAGGGATTTGAGAAATGGATAAAAACCGAAAACCAAGAAATGTGTGTTGTGGGAGGTGGACTTGACAGAGCATACTTCAGACATAGCCTCTCAAACGGACTTGACATCCTGTATATGTACAGATACATAAGGGATGGGAAATTGCCGTTGAACAGAGAACCTGAATATCAGGGCTTATACAAAAGGGACACCAAAGAACTCTATGATGTGGGTTATGACCTCCACGAAGTAATTAAAGACTTGGATATCGTAGCACATGGAAGTGCAAATATCCAAGAAGAAATTGAAGCAATGGTAAGAAGATTTGTAGAGGAAAAGGTTGCTACATATATATCAGGAATAAAAGATACTGCCTATACCGAAGAAGAACGAAAAACATTCAGAGAAGATGCATGGGAAAAGGCAAAAAAGAAATATCTGAACGATGAAGAAGCAGGAGAAGACTATGAGTGCGGATTCCACGAAGAACACTACATAGAACACTTGATGGACTTCGTAACGGATAAGGTGAAAACCGCAAGAATGATAGCGGAAGAACATCATGAAAAACACAGAGAAAGAATTCCTGATAAGGTAGTCACACAAAGATATGTTCGAGAAGAACTGACAAAGTTCAATAATGGAGAGTACGAAAACTACACCGCAATGAAACAAATAATCCGCTCCATACCTGAAAAGAGCCAGACAGTAAATGTCACGATATGCAAAGAGGGTAAAGAAATGACCTTCAAGTATGAAGCAAGATACTTAAGATATGACTGCGGAAGATGTTACTCAACATGGAACATGCCCGCATCGTCAAGATGGCAATTCGATGACCTTTACGGTAAAGGTGCCGAACTATATCCAACAGATATAACAAGAATCACATATGGAAGAAAAGTTATATATGAGAAGGAGTGAAAGCAATGAAAAAGAAAACAAAAATCGCTTTAATAACAACGGTAGCAGTGGTGGCTTTAGCTGCAATCGGAGTAATGATGTATCAGGGTAATCCCCCTGATATGTCAAATCTCGTAGCAATCGAAAACCGTGAAGAAACAGAAAAGCCGGAGGTTGTGATTGACATCAGAACCGCAAGAGAAAAGGCACCGGAATACAAAGAAATCGCAGATGATGAATCAGGGGAAAAGGTGATGGCAGAGATACAAATAAATGAGCCTATCGAGAAAAAGCCAACAACACCGCCTGCAAAACCAAAATCAGAGGGAAGCTACACGAACCCTGAGCAACCACCTACATACACCAAAGAGCAGACCGTAATCGAAGAAAAACCAAAAAATAACGTAACACCAAATTCAAATAAGAACCAATCATCAAGCGGAAAAGTCTACATTGACGGATTCGGATATGTAGAAAAAGCCGGACAGACAAAAACACAAACAGGAGTCTCAAACGGTGATATCAACAAGATGGTCGGTTCGATGGATTAAGGAGGTATCATATGAACAAGGAAATGTTCTGGCAGCTCATAGATGAGTCGAGAGAAGCCTGCAAGGATAATCTCAAAGGTATGGCAAAATACCTCGAAGGAAGGCTTTCGGGCCTTTCTCTTGATGAAGCAAAGTCCTTCTGCGGAATATTCGACACATACCACAAGGCTGCCAACAAAGACGGCATTGCAAGTATCGGACAACTCATGAATCACGAGATGATGAGTGATGATGGATTCATAGACTTCAGAAACTGGCTTATAGCAAATGGCAAGAAAATGTATCTTGAAACATTAAAAAATCCGGAAACACTGGCTATGAATGCAGGAAAACCAATAGATGGTTGGTATGAATTTGAAACATTGGGATATGTTGGTACTCATGTAGTAGAAAGAATGACAGGAGATTTCAAACAATCTTTTGTTCAACTGTCCGATGAAGAATTAAAAGATATCCTTGATGAAATCGAATACGGAGAGTACGCAGATAAAAAGCTGACACTCGATGACATTAAAACTCAGTTTCCAAGCTTTGCGGAAAGATTTATTAAGGCAAATGAGGAATACGATATGGCAAGCAAACTGAATGCAGGTAGTGTGATTAAGACCATAGAGGTAAAGGTAATCGATGCGCAAGCTTTGAGAATGATGAAAAAAGAAAATGGCATCATCTTTCAGGGTTGTGGCGGGGATGTCAAAGAGTGGGTGGATGGAGTCAATGAAATGTTCACAGAAGCCGGAATTCTAAAAGACGGAACAAGACTTGAAGATGTAACCAAGTTCGAGCATGACGGATTAACCAATCTGCTCTTTAAGTTCGGGAAAGATGATAAGATAGACATGGGCAAACTTGCGATATGGAGATTACAGACACATTCGCAATTCGGTGGAACATGGCTTTCAGATTATGTGCCGAACAGACTTGATGGATTCCTAAATATGCCTACCCAAGATGAAGAGCCTGATGAAGGAATGGGTATGGAAATGTAATTTGCACATATAAGGTCTATTCGATAAATTTCGTATAGACTTTTTATTTTGCCAACGGAAGGAGTGCAATATGAAAAAAATTTTGTGTTGTATGCTGGCAGTAATTTTGCTGTTCAGTATTACAATAAATGCATTTGCGGTAGGAGAAGGCAATGTAGACAACGGCGGAGGAGGAATGGGCTCCGGAACAACAACGGATATGTGGGTTCCCGGCGAAGAAGGTGTCAGAGTATCTGTCATAAGAGCGTCAGACGGAGTGCAGGTATCACATTCGTTTGACCTGACTAATATTAATCTTCGCAGTAATGTTTACACTTTTGGTATCTACAGTAAATTAAAATACAGAAATGGCGAAGTTTCTCTTATGCTTAATTCTGCCGATTATACGGTTGTAAGGCCGACAATTTCTATGCCAAGGATAATTACATCCGGAAGCGGTTCGGCAAGCATAGAGGAGATTAAACGGTATTTTTGCAGCGAATATGCGGTACAGCTTGTTGCAAATACACTCGGAATAGAATACGACACACTCGTTAACGGTCAGTACAAGATCTTAATTGAGCCTGTGGCGTATTTTTTGTTTAAAGGAAATTACTTTGCCATGAGTGCTCATCAGGCAGCTCTCTATGATCAGATGTTAAGCGGAGGACTTCGTGCAAGAATGGTGAGTCTTACTCACAAAAATCTTCCGTTTGCAATGTTTTTAGAAAGAGCAGACCTTGGTTATCCTGCATGGACAGGTGCAACAAATCAACCTGTATCCAACGATATCATTATCTCCAGTCTCGGACTTGGAGTAGTAAGATTCACAGAAGAACCCGTTCCTGATGAGCCTGAAGGAACACCTGATACCGAAGCTGATGAGCAGTATACCTACAGAACCAATACCGATGTTATAACTTCCATAAGCGTAACAGCAGACAGAGAATACAATCCTGACAATCCGCTTACGGCAAGATTCGTTATTGGAACAAACAACTATCTTGTAGAAGATATTGTTATTCCGGAAGATGAATCTCAAATCGTGTGGGTGAAATGGCACACACCCGATGAACCCGGTGAAATTACAATCCGTATAACAATAGGCGGAAGAACAAAGACGGTAAGAGCTGTTATTGAAAAAATTACAGATAACGAACCGCCTGATCCAAAAGCAAATGACAGAAACGATTTATTCCAAATGCCAAATGTCCCGGTACAAGCAGAAACCGGAACACTTTCCTGGGGAGTATGGTCAGCATCGTGGCATGTGCGTTGGGAATGGATGCCGAGTTGGTCGTGGACCGAAACAGGTTGGGTAGATCGCGGAAGATGGGTAGACAACGGATGGTATGACTTTAGTTTCAACCGTTATTATGCAAGTTTAGATGTAAGCCAGAGCATAACACCAAATTCAAAAGTTCCGACATCAAGCGGAAATAGAATGAAATCCGGTTATGGCTTTGATACATCTTTAGAATGCAGAATAGATACCAATGCTCCGGTAAGTGCTTATACACAAGCTCAAACAACCCAAATGTTCTTCCCTGAATTTTATTACAATACATATTTCAGGGTACTTGATAAAAACATTCAATCATACAGGTCTACGTTTCAATTCAAAGAAAACAAGTATTCAACATATAAAAGCAGGTCGCATTTTACTCCGGTATGGTTCCCTGACGGTGCCTACAAGACATGCACTTTCGTTTATGATGCATGGACTCCTGCGGGAATGCTAAGAGTAAACAAAACAGCTTCGCTTAATATTGTTGGAAATCTATTTGAAGATTGGCACATAGCGCCAAAAAATTAGGAGGAAAGAAATTTATGAAGATGAAAAGAATCTTATCATTATTGGCAGTAATATTAGTTTTAGCAGTAATCACCGTACCTGTCTTTGCAGCAGGAACTGGCGATGTATCAGGAGCAGTTCAAAGCACATGGACAACTGCAAGAACTCAGATTAAAAGTGTTGTAGATAATGTTGTTTTCCCTGTACTTGATTTAATTCTTGCTGTATTCTTCTTTGTGAAGCTCGGTAGTGCTTACTTTGACTACAGAAAAAGCGGTCAGTTTGAATGGACAGCACCGGCGATCCTGTTCGGATGTCTTATATTCGTACTCACTGCACCTACATATCTTTGGGGAATACTTGGAATGTAGAAACAAAGTTCAACCGCACAGAAATGTGCGGTTGAAAAATTTACAGGAGGTATTTTAAATGCAGAGAAAATTTACTGTATCAGGCTTTAATGATGAAAAATATGAATTAACTCCTCATTTGAAACTTGTAGAAGTTACAGACTTTATGGGAGAAAAAAAGCATAATCTTAGCCTGAATTTTACACATATAGAAGATGGCGCCCCGATGCCATTTGCAAATTTCACACTTAACTTTGGTGAATTCATCGGAATGAAGAATTGTGCGTATGTTGACACTAACAATTGTTGGTTTTCAGATGAAATCTTACAGACAGGTATTGCAGAAGATACGGGTCTTACAAAGCTTAGTGGATTTTGCAAATATCCTTTGTGGTGCTTTAAAGAGGAATTCCTTGAAGCAGTAGATAAGGAAGTGTATCAGGAATATTCCGATGAGTATGATGAATATATGAAGGCATCGATGCCCTTTGACGAACATAACGAAGAACCGACTATGGAAATGTGAGGTTAAAGAAATGAACGTATATGAATCATCATTAAGAAAAATTTTTGATAACATGGAAGGAATTGAAAACAACTATTATACAGGCAGAAGCTGTGTTGCAGATCTTGGCGGCGGAAAAGTAATGAAGGCATATATAGTCTCAACGGATATGGGCAGATATAAAGATGCACTGACTGTAAGTATTTTGTCAAAAGATAGAGGCAAAATAGATGCAGAAGTATTCAGATTTAAAGATGTATGGCCGCAAAGATATAATATCTGCGGAAACAAAGAAGCCCCTCATATCGGGACATACAATGGTGTCGACCAATGGTATACACCCGAACCTTCCATTGATGACTATATAAAGCTTAGTGAAAAGGTATCTAACTATATTGGATTTTTCAGTGAGCTTAAAATAGAACAAACCGAAGGCATGTCCGGGATAGGAATGTGAGGTGAAAAAATGGCAGTACCTACAACATTTGAAAAAGAACTGCATAAAATCTTTGACGGAGTTGATAATCTGGAAAACAAAAAATATGTTGGAAGATCATTTTATGCAAGTATAGACAGTAAAACAAAATTTAAAGCCGAATTTATATCCACCAATTCATATGAGCATTTTGATGCACTGAGAGTCAGGGTCCTTCACAAGGATGAAGGCGAACTTGATGCAAATACCATAAGACTAAAGGAAGCATGGGGAATGAAGCCTGTTGCAAATGGAAATTTCCCCAATGGTGTTTCACCGCACATGTGGGTTGACAGAGGTCAGCTTGAATGGTATGCGTATGCACCAAATCCAAGAGATTACGAAATACTTGCAGACCAGATAACTGACTATGTAGATGTATTTCAGGACCATGATATGAGTCAGGAAATGGGTGGAATGAGTATGTGAGTGAATAAGTCAGATATAGGTCAAGGGATGGAGTTGGCTTAAATATGTGAGAAAGGAGTGGTGTAGAATATGTTTGTATTTGATTGGTTTTTTGACTGGATATATGGTAAAGTTCTTGAATTTATACAAGAATTCTTTACATATATAAGCGGCATGGGAACAGAGATATTTGATCTTGGTTGGATACAAGCATTGCTTGAATTCTTCCGGCTGTTTGGCTGGTCAATGTATATTATTGCACTTGTAGTTGCTATATTTGATGTTGCACTTATGTGGCAAAGTGGTCAGGGCGGAGGCATTAAGGATGCTGCTTTGGGAGCCATAAAAGGATTTATGGCGGTTAACCTGTTTACAGTTGTGCCGATAGAACTGTATAAGTTGTGCATTGATTTACAAAACAGTCTTGGAAATGCAATGTCAAGTTTGTATGGAAGCAGTTTCAGTTTTAATCTGTCAAGCATTGCTTCAAGTACCGTCAGCAGTTTGACAGGTGTCACAGGAATAGTAAGCTTGTGTACCATAATTGCACTTGGATACGCTGTAATAAAGGTATTTTTTTCAAATATAAAGCGAGGCGGTATTATGATGACAAATATAGCGGTAGGTTCACTTTATATTTTTGGGCTTACAAGGGGTCATCAGGATGGATTTGTTGATTGGTGTAAGCAAGTTATAGCAATATGTCTTACAGCATTTTTGCAAAATTCACTTCTTTTTGCCGGTCTTGTTACATTTCATGACAATATGATATTAGGTCTGGGAATTATGCTTGCTTCAAATGAAGTTCCAAGAATTGCCGATAGGTTCGGCCTTGATACTTCGTCAAGAGTAAATATTATGAGTACATATTACGCAACACAGGCAGCCGTAAGAACAACACAGGCAGTAATGAAGTTTATGAAAAAATAATTCACTATTGAAATAACAAATCTCCACTTGATTTTATTTCGGAATAACGATATAATAATAGTGGTGATAAATTA
>JAZSHP010000112.1:0-4247 GCA_045533355.1 Candidatus Fimenecus sp. | reverse complement strand
TAAAGTTATTTTCACAGTATCCAAGATGTGTGGAGTTTAAATAAATATCACAATATGTATCCAGCTTTTTAAATACAAGATTTATTTTGCCGGAAACCAAATCAATATCAAATTTTTTTGTATATATCCAGTCATAGTTTTCATATTTTTGATAATGTTCTGCGTTATCTCTATAATATGCATCATCAGGATTTTTTCCTTCCGAAACCAATATGTCATTCAGGGTACTACCCGGAACAATTCCTTTTATTTCAGTTCTTTCTCCATCTGGGGAAAAAGCCTCGACACACCATTCACCATTTAACATAATCTGAGTCATAAACGCATTCCACCTTTTTATTATAGTATTATGAATTATATATAACAAACACAACATTTCTAACGCACTTCTTGTTTATATTTATATAATACATTTTTTATTATCAACCCGTCAATAAATTTCACTATATGAAATATCTGTATCAAATTGGCTAAGAAATACATTTTTTCTACTTTCTGCTGCTTAGTTTATACCAGCATTTATACAGCGAGTTTCATCATATGAAATAAGTTGACAATTATCCAAATGCTAATTAAAATACGACATATAAGGAGGTATTTGTAATGAAGTTTTCCGAAAAATTTATAAAGGCGAGTGATAAAATCAGCACCTTTGAAGAATTTGTTCCCGCACCATATTTCAGAAAGGACTTTAACCTTGAGTTCAAGCCTGAAAAAGCCGAAATCACGATTTGCGCACTTGGATTTTACGAATTGTACATTAACGGACATAATATCACCAAAGGTCCGCTTGCACCTTATATCAGCAATCCTGATGATATATGTTATTATGATAATTATGATATAACGGAATTGCTTAAAGAAGGCAAAAACGCAATCGGTGTAATTCTTGGTAACGGGTTCAGAAACTGTTACGGCGGTTTTATGTGGGACTTAGACCAGAACTCAGGCAGAGGTCCCGTTACATTCGCTTTAATGCTTGAAGCAAATAATGGTGACAAGGTATTTGAACTTGAAGCCGATGAAACCTTTAAAACACACCCTTCTCCCATTCTTTATGATGATTTACGAATGGGGTTCTGTTATGATTCAAAGCTCGAAATTCCTGACTGGAATCTTCCTGATTTTGATGACAAAGACTGGACATATGCAAAAAAAGAGAAAAAGCCTCGCGGTTATGCTAAGCTTTGCACTGTCGAGCCTATTGCAGTAACTCAGGAAGTTAATGCAATTGAAATTAAGCACTACGACCGTCTTGCTTTTGCCCACGACAAGCACACCAAAGGACTCCCTCCTATTGAAGATTCTGTAAGGGAAAATGTATACGTTTACGACTTTGGTTTTAACACAGCGGGTGTAACCCGTATAAAAGTCAACGGAAGACCGGGGCAAAAAATAACCGTAAGGCACGCAGAACACACCGTTCGCGGTGAGTTTTCGGTAAATACAACCGTTTTTCAGCGTAAAAACAATCTTGAAAGCGATCAAAGATACAGAGACTATGGACAAACTGATGTTTTCATTTGTAAAGGCGGAGAAGAAATTTTTACTCCAAAATTTAAATATGACGGTTTCAGATATGCGTATGTGGAGGGACTTGATGAAGAACAGGCTACAAGCGATGCTGTTGTTTGCCTTGTTATGAATTCAGATATTAAATCAAATGGTGAATTTGAATGCTCTGATGACACAATAAATGCCTTACAAAAATGTACCCGCAATGCTGATTTGGGTAACTTTTACTACTTCCCGACAGATTGTCCCCACAGAGAAAAAAACGGCTGGACAGCGGATGCATGGTTCTCTTCTGAACATATGCTCCTGAATTTTACAGTTGAAAAAAGCTTAAGAGAATGGATGTTCAATATAAACTGTGCACAGCGTCTTGACGGAGCTCTTCCCGGTATTGTACCGACAGGAGGTTGGGGATTTGAATGGGGCAACGGTCCTGTATGGGACTCTGTTTGCGTTGAAATTCCCTATTCACTTTACAAGTATACGGGCGATAAAGAAGTTATAAAAGAAAACGCTTCAATGATTATGAGATACCTTTTTTATGTGTCTTCAATGCGGGACGAAAAAGGTTTAACACATTTTGGTCTCGGCGACTGGAAAGACCCATTCGAGAGAGAAAAAGGCTATACTTCTTCTCCTCTGGAAGTAACTGCAAGTATGGCAACATACAATTTGGCTGCTAAATCAGCATTTTTATTCAAGCAGGCAGAACTTTATAACGAAAGTAATTACGCTCAAGCTCTTGCAAATGAAATGCGTAATTGCATAAGAGAAAATCTCATTGATTTTTCAACAATGACAGTTAAAGGCGATTGCCAAACCTCTCAGGCTCTCGGTATCGCATACAAAATCTTTGACGAAAAGGAATCTGCTCTTGCAAAACAAAGACTTATTGATATAATTCACCGTGACGGTGATATTAACACCTGCGGAGCTTATGGGCTGCGCTACATATATCACGTTTTGTCCGAAATGAACGAAGCAGACCTTGCATATAAAATCATTACTTCTAAATCACGCAGTTGTTACGGACATTGGATTGAGCAAGGTGCAACAGCTCTTTGCGAAAGCTTTGAATATTTCGACTCTCCTTATGTGGATTCCCGAAATCATCACTTTTTAGGAGACATTTCAAGTTGGTTTATTCAGTCTATAGCAGGTTTAAAGCCTAATCCCGATGCCAGCGATATAAATTATTATGAGATTTCACCACATTTTCTCAAAAATCTCAACTTTTCAAAAGCATGGAACATGCGCGTAGGAGTGAGAAGGGAAAGGACTGACAATGGCGAAATAGAACTTTTTGTTTCACTACCTGAAAATACATACGGAACCGTAAAACTCCCTGACGGGTTTGCCTTTAAAAATAATGAAAACACAATTAAAATAAAAAGCGGAAAATTTGTGTTTGAAATTGTTTCAATATAATTAAAAAATACAAATAGTAAAGCTGCAGATAATTGTCTGCAGCTTTGTTTATTAACCAAATTTAACAATTTTTTTGTATTCTTCGTATGCTTTTTCCCAGGCTGTACTATCATCAGGCTCATAGGTCTTAATCGGGAATGAGTTTTTAACAATCTGTCTGCCTTCTGTTAATCCGTCAATCTTACCTAACGCCATAAGTTGAACAATTGCGTTACCTGTACTTGTTGCTTCAACAGGACCTGCCAAAACATTTTTACCAGTTGCACTTGCTGTAAAGCGGCATACCATTGTATCTTTGATACCACCGCCAACCATATGAACAGCCGATAGTGGTTCTTTTGTGATATCTTCTATAGCATCTACTACCATACGGAATTTAAATGCTAAGCTTTGTGCAATACAGCGGATTATTTCGCCTTCATTTTGAGGAACATACTGTCCTGTACGCTGGCAGAATTCACGAATTCTCTTTGGCATATTTCCGGGTCCTGCAAAATCTGTACAGTCGGGGTCTATAAAGCATTTAAAGGGTTCTGCTGCCCATGCTGCTTTTTCCAAATCATCAAACGAGAAGTTCTTACCCTCTCTTGCCCACTGACGTTTGCTTTCCTGAATAATCCATAATCCCATAATATTTTTGAGGAAACGGATTTTTCCGCACACTCCGCCTTCATTTGTAAAGTCATATTTAAATGTTATATCATTAACTTTTGGTTCATCAATTTCTGAGCCCATAAGTGCCCATGTACCGGTGCTGATATATGCATATTTATAATCTTCTGTTACAGGAACACTTGCAACGGCTGATGCCGTATCATGTGAACCTACTGCGATAACGGGAACTTTAGGGCATCCGAGTTCTTCGCAAATCTCGTCTTTAAGTTCTCCTACAACCTCGCCTGGCATTATAATATCACAGAATATATCAGCAGGGATTCCTGCTTTTTCTAAAAGTTCCTTATCATAATCTTTTGTATTAACATCTAAAAGCTGAGATGTTGATGCAACTGAATATTCATTCTTCATAACACCTGTTAAAAGGTAGTTAAAGATGTCAGGTATGTAAAGAATCTTGTCCGTGATTTTCATAATCGGGTCTTCTTCTTTAATCATTGACATAAACTGAAACAGTGAGTTGAAGAAGTTAAACTGAATACCGGTTTTATCAAATATATACCTTTTACCCATTTTTTTGTCGGCATAATCTATCATACCGTCAGTTCTTGTATCTCTGTAATGATAGGGGTTTCCCAAAAGCTTTCCATTTTTATCAAAATGACCAAAGTCAACACCCCATGTATCTA
>JAZSHP010000107.1:0-5418 GCA_045533355.1 Candidatus Fimenecus sp. | reverse complement strand
TTATTTTATTATGAACCTAGGAATCAAAATGTACATTTTAATGTAGATACGCTTATTATTACAGACGGAATTACCGGTATTGGTAATGATGCATTCGCATATCACCCTTTTATATCCGTTGTCATTGCTGATAGTGTAAAGAGTATAGGTGAAGAAGCCTTTTACGGATGCGAATTGCTTAATAGTATAGAATTGGGTGATGGCGTTACATCTATTGGTAATTCTGCATTCGAAGAGTGTTACTATATTACTGAGGTTGAGATAGGTAAGAATGTAAAGACTATCGGAAAAGATGCATTTTTTAATTGTACAAGTCTTGAAGCTTTTGTTGTTGACGACGGTAACCCATATTATTCAACTGACGAAAACGGTATTCTGTATAACGGTGACAAAACAGAATTGATTTTGTGTCCTCAGGGCAGCAAGGTTGCAAACTATGAAATGCCATCTTCTGTTAAAGAAATACGTGCAGGTGCATTTTATAAATGTAAATATCTTGCACATGCTGTAATTTGTGATGGTGTAACAACTATTCCTGAGGAAGCTTTTTACAGATGTGAAAACCTTGAAAGTGTAGTGATACCAAAAAGTGTAACAGAAATTGGTGAAGGTGCATTTGACTATTGGTGTGGTCTTTCCATAGTTTATTATGGTGGAACAGAGGAAGAATGGAAAGAACTTACAAAATCTTTTACATTACTTGAAGGTAATAATGATAGCTTAATAATGGCGACAGTCTATTACAATTATGAGAAATTGGAATCTGCTTCAGGTGTTTGTGGCGAAATTCTTATATGGACATATGATGCTGACACAGCTACATTGACAATCTCAGGTACCGGTGAGATGACTGAGTATGGATATGAAAATGATTTTCCATGGTATAGTTATGCAAAAGATATAAAAAAGGTAATTATCAGTGATGGTGTGACATCGATTTCTTCATATGCATTTGAGGGCTTCACAGGTCTTACAAGTGTAGAAATTGCTGATAGTGTTACAACAATTGGTGAATATAGTTTTGCATTTTGTGATAGTCTTAAATCAATTACTTTACCGGATAGTGTGACTTTAATTGGCAAGGGTGTATTCAGCGATTGTATGAATCTTTCAAGTGTAAAACTTTCAAAGGGTTTGACAGTAATACCGAATTCAGCATTTGCATATTGTATCAACCTTGTAGATATAACTATTTCAGATAATATAGTGGAAATTGGCAATGCTGCATTTTGTGGTTGTAAAAGTCTTGAAAATATCACATTAAGCAAAAATATAACTGCAATTAATGGTGGTACATTTGCTGAATGTTATTCTCTTAAGGCTATTGACATTCCTGATGGTGTAACAATAATTTATGAATATGCATTTGATTATTGTGTAGACCTTGAAACTGTTAAAATAGGTAAGGGAGTAAAAACTATACAAAAAAGATCTTTCTACAACTGTGACTATCTTGATAATGTATATTATGCAGGTGGAGAACATGATTGGAATTTAATTGATATAGGTCTTTTTAACGGATGGCTTGTAAATAATGATATTCATTTTGCAGAAGCATCAAATCACAATTATGAGTCGGTAGTAACTGCTCCAACTTGTACAGAACAGGGCTATACAACATACACTTGTGCTTGCGGTGACAGCTATGTTGATGATTATGTTGACGCATTAGGTCATAACTATACGTCAGAAATCACAACTCCTACAACTCACACAGCAACAGGCGTTATGACATATACTTGTGCTTGTGGCGATACTTACACAGAAACCATTGGTAAACTTGCAGGCCATAATCACAATTCTGTAGTAACAGCTCCAACTTGTACAGAGCAAGGTTATACAACATATATTTGTGATTGTGGTGATAGTTATGTTGATGATTATGTAGATGCAACTGGTCATAATTACAATGCTGTTGTTACCCCACCACTTTGTCAAAAACAGGGCTACACAACATACACATGCTCTTGTGGTGACAGTTATGTTAGTGACTATGTTGATGCTACAGACTGTAACTATGATTTGGTTGTGGTAACTCCACCGACCTGTACAGAACAAGGCTACACAACACATACATGTACTGTTTGTGGCAGAAGGTATAAGGACAATTATATTTCTGCAAATGGACATAAATACAAGATGGCAGAGTCGATTTTAAAAGAAGCAACATGTACAGAAGGTGGATACAGATATGTGCAGTGCTTAAATTGTGACTTTATTTTCTATTTTGCTTATACTAATGCAAAAGGTCATTGGTATGAGGAAACAATTATAATGCCAACCTGTACAGAACCAGGATACATATATTTTGTTTGTAAATGTGGTGATGATTTTGGAGAGTCACTCGATGCATTCGGTCATACAGAAGTAAAAATTCCTGCAGTAGCACCAACTTGTACTGAAACAGGACTTACAGAGGGTGTAAAGTGCTCTGAATGTGACGAAATAATTGTAGAGCAAGAAATAGTTCCCGCATTAGGTCATACACCTGCAAATGCGGTAGAAGAAAACTATGTTGCTCCAACATGCACAGAGAATGGTAGCAAAGATATTGTTATTTACTGTTCAGTATGCGATGAAGAAATCAGCTGTGAAACAGTTGTTATCAATGCAACAGGACATAACTATACAACAGTTGTAACAGAACCAACCTGCACTACACAGGGCTACACAACATACACATGCTCTTGTAGCGACAGCTATGTTGACGATTATGTGAATGCAACAGGACACGCAGACAATGACGGTGACGGATATTGTGATGATGATAACGAACTTCTCGACCCATCAGTTGAATGTGACCATAATTGTCATAAAGACGGTATTTCAGGCTTCTTCTGGAAAATCATCCATTTCTTCAATAAGATTTTTGGTTTAAATAAAACTTGCGATTGTGGTGTGGCACATTATTAATTAAATACATAAAAATAAGGCTTACTGAGATTAATCAGTAAGCCTTTACTTATATTTGTTTTTATTCGTTAACTAAATCTTTCATTGAGTAAAATCCCGGTTCTTTACCAACAAGGAATAAACCTGCGTTAACCGAACCATTAGCAAATAATTGCTTTGAATATGCTGAATGAGAAATTTTGATTACTTCATCAGGACCTGCAAAAATGATTTCGTGTTCACCAACGATTGTACCGCCACGAACTGCGTGAATGCCAATTTCATTCTTTGTTCGTTTCATTCTCTTTGAATGACGGTCAAACTCATAAATTGGTTTTTCGTCAAGTGCTTCTGAAATTGAATCAGCAAGCATCAATGCAGTACCACTTGGAGCATCAATTTTCTGGTTATGGTGTGCCTCAACAATTTCAATATCAAAACTTCCTTGAAGTACTTTCGCAGCTTTTTTAGCAAGTTCAGATACAAGGCTTACACCAATTGACATATTAGCAGAGAAGAAGAGGGGAACATCATTTGATGCAACTTTGATTGACTCAATTTGTTCCTCATTAAGTCCTGTTGTTGCAATAACAGCAGGAACTTTTTTCTCCTTTGCAAATGTAAGTAAATCATTAAGTACAGATGGATGAGAAAAGTCAATTATCACATCTGCATCAACATTTATTTCATTAAATGATTTGAATATAGGGAATGAACATTCTTCATTTGCAATATCAACACCTGCAACAATTTCACAATCGTTTCTGTTTAATACACAAGAGGTGATTGCTTTTCCCATTTTACCAAGTGCACCACTTAAAATAATCCTTGTCATTTTTTCACGTCCAATAAATTAAATCAGATTAAGTTATACTTTTTAAGTACAGCTTCAAGCTTTGCTGTTTTAGCATCTTCCATTTCACAAAGTGGCATACGAAGTGGACCAACATCGAAGCCCATCATTCTCATAGCAACTTTAACTGGAATTGGGTTAACATCCATAAACATTGCATTGATAAGGTCAAGATATTTAAGCTGAAGTTCAGCACTTTCCTTAACCTTGCCTTCAAGATAAAGTGTTGGAATGTCATGTGCAAGTTTTGGACAGATGTTTGAAAGAACAGAAATTACACCTTTACCGCCAAGTGACATAAGAGGTACAATCTGGTCATCATTACCTGAATAAACGTCAAGCTTATCACCACAAAGTGCGATTGTTTCAGCAATCTGTGAAATGTTACCACTTGCTTCTTTAGTAGCAATGATATTCTTATGTTCACAAAGCTCTGCGTATGTAGATGGAAGAACATTAACACCTGTTCTGCTTGGAACATTATAAATAATAATTGGCTTTGATGTATTATCAGCAATTGCTTCGTAATGCTTTACAAGACCACGCTGTGAGCATTTGTTGTAGTATGGTGTAACAACAAGCATTGCATCAGCACCTGCTTTTTCAGCATCATTTGAAAGCTCAATAGCATATGCTGTTTCGTTACTACCTGTACCTGCGATAACAGGAATTCTGTGATTAACAACATCACAAGTGAATTTGATTACATCTGAATGTTCTTTTGGAGTAAGAGTTGCACTTTCACCGGTAGTACCGCAAATTACAATTGAGTCAGTACCATTAGCAATATGATATTCCAAAAGATTTTCAAGTGACTTGTAGTTAACACTTAAATCATCATTGAATGGTGTTACAATGGCAACACCACAACCTGTAAAAATAGGATTGTTACTCATAATCATTTCTCCTTAATTGGAAATTAGTCCATATAACCCTCTGCACAAAGAAGCTCTGCCATAAGAACAGCACCGCCTGCAGCACCACGAAGTGTATTGTGTGAAAGACAAACAAATTTGTAATCATACTGTGTATCCTCACGAAGACGACCAACTGAAATTGCCATACCACCTTCAAGGTCACGATGCATTTTTGTTTGTGGCATATTGTCTTCTTCAAAATAGTTAAGGAACTGCTTTGGAGCGTGTGGAAGTTCTAATTCCTGTGCACGACCTGCAAAGTCTTTCCATATATTTAATATTTCTTCTTTTGATGGTTTATTCTCAAATCTTACGAAAACTGCACCCATATGACCGTTTGAAACAGGAACACGAATACACTGTGCTGTGAAATTAGGTGATGTTGCAGGAACGATTTCGTCGCCTTCAACCTTACCCCAGATTTTAAGAGGTTCTTTTTCACTCTTTTCTTCTTCGCCACCAATAAATGGAATTACATTGTCTACCATATCAGGCCATGTTTCGAATGTTTTACCGGCACCTGAAATTGCCTGATATGTACATACGAGAACATCCTTAATACCAAACTTTGAAAGAGGGAAGAGTGCAGGAACATAGCTCTGAAGTGAGCAGTTTGATTTAACTGCAATAAATCCACGTTTTGTACCAAGTCTTTTTCTCTGTGCAGGAATGATTTCTGCGTGTTCTGCATGGAGTTCAGGAACAATCATTGGAACGTCAGGAGTATGTCTGTGAGCACTGTTGTTTGAAATAACA
>JAZSHP010000143.1:0-6646 GCA_045533355.1 Candidatus Fimenecus sp. | reverse complement strand
TGAATTTAGACCTTGAAGATTGGCGTGATGACCTTATTGAACAATATCCTGATGCTTCCGAAGATACTCTTATTTCAAAGATGTACGAAATAAATAATGACTACTTGGATGATACGAGAGCTAACTTAAACATTCAACTTTCGCAGAGTATTATCATTATCGGCGATTTAGGTCTTTGGAACGGACGGGCACACGGATATAAAATGATTGATAGTGGCAATATTAAAGATTGTTTTCAATCTGATTGCGATATGAATGAATGGTATGTAGATAAGCTTGGTGATTTGAGGTGCAAAGCAGTTCATCACGATGGAACAAACTATTACTTATATCGTGCATTTAAGGACGGTATTACCGATAGTCAGATTGAGCGATTGCAAGAAAAGCTTTATGATGGAACGGCAACAAGACAAGATATAACCCGTGTCACAAAAAGGCTCGGTGATGATATTGGTAAAGTCTATGGTTGGCAGTTCCCTACAAGAACACATAAGGAGGTAGAGCGATAATGGATAAAAAAGAGATACGATTCATTGATAGTCGATATAATGAATTGTTTCGTATTCCTGACGGCGGTAAAATTGAAATAACTTATGAGAATGGTGAAACGCACACGAGAGAATGTAAGTACATTGATGATTATCATACGAAAATCGGTAATCGTGTGTTTCATATCTGCGAATTTGCCGAAACTATGGAACGAAACGGAAGCACATACAAGGCGGTTGAAACTCCTTTATTCTCTCTTGAACATATTGAGCCGGAAGATAAAGAGCATTTATACAAAAAGACTAACTCTGTTCCGAGAGGTTGCATTGGATATGTGCGTGGCGATTATGGTTCAAACGGCAAAGAGTTTCATTCAACTTGGTTCCCCGATGAAGAAAAACTATACACCGATGATTTCAGAAACGAGCTTAATGATGTTATAAATTATTTCCGTGAAAGTTCTGAAATCCCCTTATTAAAAAGCAGAGCTGATATGCACAATGTTTGCACTTCCTTAAATGCTCCGAAACACGAAAATCACGGTTTTACAATTTATGCACTAAAGCTTGAAACGGAAAAGCATACATATTATTTTTGTTGCAATCCATCTCAGCACGATTACAACTTTCGTGTTATGTGCTATGATTCAAAGGCACATTTGCGATATAAAAATGAATTGCTTACGCTGACTCACCTTGACAAACTTGATGACGATAAAATCTTTCTTTCGGAAAACGGTGCTACGGAAATATATTACAATCCTGATTCTGTTGCTGGAGGACAAATTGTTATCAATGAGATTTCAAAAGAGCTTATAAAAAATGCTACAAAGCATAGCAAAAATCCTGAAGCGTTTTTTGATTATCTTGGCGAACAATGTAATCAATACTTGGTTGATATTGATACTCGTGAATTTAAGAATAGCTTTTTGGATTTTGTAAATACAAAAGGAGATTTTGAGGGTATTGATGATAAGGCGGTAAAAGGTTTGCTGAAACACGCAGGGGCAGACAAAAAGAAAACGGAGCCTGAAAGATAATCGCACAATTCTATAAAAGGAAGTGATGAAAATGGTAACTGCAAAAGTGCGATTTTTAACAAATAATCTTGTTGCAGAGCTTACTTGTAAAGCTGATGAACTCAAAAAGAGTTTGGAAGAAATCGGTGTCCTTACTCCCTTGAGTGTTATTAAGCTTGATAATGCAAGAACTTTGCAAATACAACTCAATCCAACGGATGAAGTTGGAGAGCTTGTTTGCGGTATTATCAATCCGAAAAGTGATACTCTCGGAAATGTTCAAAGACTTTGCAGGCATATCTACTGTTTTAATGAGCAGAACCGGGCAACTTTCATTTCAAAGTTGGAATCAGGTGAAATCAATACCGTTTCAAAAGGCATTAAGTATGCCGAAAAGCTTCGTGCAGAGAAAAGCATAAGCAGATAAGAGGTGCTCTAAAATGTACTACAAAATAATTGATAAATTGCCTGATGAAATGCAAGTGTATAAGGAAACTCCGTTAGATATGGAGCATCCTGCTTACGGTGTTGAAAGACGAAAACTCAGAACCCCTTGGGAAAGAGATTATTTTACAATCGAAAACGGTAATATCAAGTTAATTTCCGGCAGACCGGATAAAACAGAATTTGATGGTGTGAAAGTCGAATATCCTAAAGGAACTAAAGAGATTTGCTTGTTTGTTGAGAAAAACAAAGATTCCCTTCTTCCTATGAACGAAGAATTGTTTTTGAAAGATTATAAGTTATGCCAACACAGAAACAATCTTATGGGTGAACTAATGGGTATGGATATGACTATTGAAGATTTCAGAGAAAGAATGGACAATCCACCCTCACCGCAAGATAAAAAGACAATGAACCGCTTATGGAATGAACGGCAGAAAATCGTAAAACAGATATGCAAGCTTGACAAAAAAGAAAATATGCTTTTATCAGGCAATTTCAAAAAGAAAAATGAAAGAGAACGATAATATGGAGGTGAAATACAAATGGCAACCAAATTGCAGCTCATTACAGAGCTTGCGAATACAACTTCCAAAGAACTGTCCTCGGTTAATAAATGGACAGATTTTTTAAGTTCTGCTGCTTGGCAATATAAATATTCCTTTGAAGATCAGGTTTTAATCTATGCACAACGGCCCGATGCACGAGCGTGTGCAGATTTTGATACTTGGAATGAAAAGTTAAAACGCAGAATCAACAGAGGTGCTAAAGGTATTGCCCTTCTCCGTGAACGAGGAAGTGATTTTTACCTCGACCATGTGTTTGATGTTTCGGATACATACAGAGGTATGCGAGGTGTTGATGTTAAACTTTGGGAATATTCAGATAAGTATGACGATGCGATTATTGAAACACTTGAAAATACTTTCGGAGAACTCAAAGTAACTACAACTCTTACCGATGCAATTATCTGTGCTGCTCATAATGCAGTTGAAGATAATAAAGCAGATTATCTTGCCGACCTGAAATATGCAAAAGATGATAGTTTCTTGGCAGACTTAGATGAATTTAATATTGATGTTGAGTTTCAACAAACTGCTGAAGCTTCGGTTGCATATATGGTAATGCAGAGATTGGGACTACACCCGGAAGAAGTTTTTGATAACGAAGAATTTCGACATATTGTTGATTTTAGTTCTGTTGAAGCAATATCAGTTTTAGGTAATGCAGTAAGCGAAATATCTGAACAAGCACTACGAGAAATATCTTCTACTATTACTGCTGAAAGAAAAAAAGAAATAAATCAGGCAAAAATTTTTGCAGAAAATGAAAATCAGCAGTACAATGTAATCAAAGACGAAAAATCACCCCAAACTCAAATCCAAAATGAAAGGACGGATAACGATGGCAGAGATAACATACAGAAACGAGAACGGGATACTGATACCGAACTTGGAAGCACCGAAGAACGAACTCCCGATAGGCAAATACGGGATGATGAGAAAGAAATTCCTCAAGCAGAACAGACGCAGCATTTACTCGGCGATGATGCTGAAAGGAACATTGATGGAACACCTGCACGAGATAGACAAGACAGCGAGAGAGCAAGTGGAACAGATGATGCAGAAAATGGCATTGTCGGAGGGCGTGAACGAGAAGCTGAAAGCGGAGAATCCGCAGAGGTGGACAGGACTTATGAACAACCTCAGACATTCCGCCGAAGAGGTAGTGCTGAAACAGTTAGTTCTCAGTTAAGTCTATTTGACCTTATTGATGATTCCAACATACAAGAAGATATGCAAAGAGAAGCAGAGCGATTAAACAATATTCGCCCTGCTTTTTCTATTCCCCAACAAGTTATTGATACAGTTCTTTGTGACGGAACACACCACCCTGACAGTATTATTACCATTGTATCAGAATTCAGTAAAGATAAAACCCTTGCAGATAAAGTTGCTTTTCTGAAAGACTATTACAGAACAGATGGTAAAGGCTTTATTCTTGATGATAAGCGAATATCTGCTTGGTGGAATAGTGACGGAATTACAATCAGCTATGGTGATACGGTTGAAACCGGAAATAAACATCATCTTTCTTGGGAAGATGTTGCAAGGAGAATTGATGAACTTCTCGATATGGGAAGATATGCTTCTACCGATGTTCTTTTGCAGGTTGACGATTTTATTTATTCTAAAACCGCAGAGAACTTTTGGTTTATGTATAGGGATTTGAACTACGAGGACTATCCTGAACTCAAAGACTTATTTACAAACGAAGTCTTTGAAAGAAAAGGTGGATTCCCTGATGAAGTAAAGCGTATGAAAGAATTTCTGAAAACATCTGCCGGACTTGATATAACTAAAACGGCAGTTCAGAAAGTATGTGATATGCGTGACGAAGGTAAAGATGTAGTTCGTTTCAGATACATCAATCCTCACAAAACAAATAAAATGCTTGAAGATTTATATATTGTGCGAAAGCAATATACTTCACAAGAGCTTTCTTATGTTCCTCCGGTTCGCTTTATTACCGAAGATGAAATAACGAAAAATCTGCTCAGAGGTACGGGTGGCGAAAACGGAAGATACCATATATACATATTCTTTATGGAAAATTCAGATAAGTATGAAAGACAACAATTCCTAAAGAAAGAATATGGTATAGGTGGCGGTGGCGATTTGGTTCTCAATGAGAATCACGATGGCAAAGGTATTTCTTTAAGTCACGGCGATTTGATGCAACCATACGCAAAAACCTTGATTAAATGGAACGAGGTTGAAAAACGGATTGACAAGCTCATAAAACGAGGTATTTATCTTAGTCAGAAAGACATTGAAAACATCCCTAATTATGAGAAAAATGAAATTGCCGCAGCAGTTCACAGTTCGTTTTCAAGCGTTATGGATGAATCAAGATATAAGCCATATCCAAAAGATTTGTATTACTTGGATACTACGGCACGAAAGTACATCATTGAAAAGCTTGATAACCCTGAGCAGTTGGCAGAAATGATGTCGGAGCTTCGCAATCTTCTTATGGAAACTCCTAAAGATGATGAATGGAAATTCAACATCCGAACTAAAGCTTTGGATATGCTTGAGCAGTATTCAAATGGAACATTTAACTTATTCCCCTCGATAGAAAGACCTGCTCCCGTTACTTACACAGAGCTTGACGAAGCACAAGGAATTATCAACGAGTATATGCAAAAGGAACTACAACACGAAAGTGCTGATTATTCTGACCTACGGAAAGTTCAGGTTGCATTTACAGAAACCGAAGATGGAAAACACGAAATTCAGGTTGAGTTAAATCTTGTTGATTTTGCCCTTGTTAAGTATGTTGATGATAAAGTTGTCGAAGAACTCAAGTATGATAGTCTGTCAGACCTTATAGAAAACGAAATTGAAGGTATGACTTTTGATGACTTGGTTTATTTAACTGATGAGCAGCTTGCTCCGTTCTATGAAGAACCGGAACAAGAAAGCTTTGCAGACTTTTATGCAAGAGTTCACGCAGACGATGACGGAAAAACTGTTGCACTATTCCCGGTTGGAGATTTCTATGAAGCAATCGGTGTTGATGCTGAAGAAGTTGCATCTGCTATCGGTATTCAGGTAACGCATAGAACTATTGAAAATAGTGTATATGCAATGTGCGGATTCCCAAGACACAGACTTGAGGAAAATGTCAATGTATTAACCGAAAAAGGCTTTGATGTAATTTTGGTTGATGATGACAGACAACCGCACAAGGTTATTTCAAGAGATAAAGCTTTAGGAATTGAGCCTGAAAAGAAATATGACATAGGTTTTGGTTTCAAAGGAAACGGCACTACTGTTTGGAACAGACTTGAAGAAGTTGATAATGACTATAAAACCATAGCACACATAAGTAGCGATGGAAACACTATCAAATACTATGAGGAACTTCCCGATGCAGTAAGAAAGCAAATAGAATCCTTTGCACGAAGTCAAAAACCACTTGCGGAACAACTTGTAGATTTCATATATGATTATGATTTTTATGAGTATATGGATAGCCTTAACCCTGATGACACCCGTGAAGATGCAGTTCAGCAAATGGCAGATGAACTTGCGAACCCTGAAAACATTCAGAAAATCATAGATAACATCAATGAATTTACGGAAGATATGGAACCTGATGATGAGTACAGAGATTTCAGGGATAGCCTTATAAGTCAGCTTGAAGAACTGCTCCCCGAAGAACAGACTCAAGAAACTCCCGAAGGTTTGCGTTGGGATGAAGGTACTGCAATGCGTATCGCTCAGGAAGAATGGGATAAAGCTCATAGACCTCCCGTTCACAGACCAACATACGAACAACGAAACTACAACTTTATGAGAGAGTTTGCACCTTCCGTTCTTGAAGGTAGTGTCAGATATGCCTTGTATGAATCGAAAAGCTTCATGCCAATTCATATCAGTAACCTCTATGACGGTTCTATTAGAATTGCACACACATACGAGCAAGGCGGAGATACATTCTATGATCCTGAAATGGTGTTTGAGATTGACGAGGAAAACGGAGCATTAAAACCCATTGAATACCGTCAGGACAATTTAGGAATATATCAGGTTGTAGGCGAAAATGTGTCAGACCGAGAGCTTTCTTCTTTCGCAGTTCAATGGTTCAAAAACATTCGTAGTCAGGGATTCCATTTAGCAATGGAAA
>JAZSHP010000178.1:0-3753 GCA_045533355.1 Candidatus Fimenecus sp. | reverse complement strand
ACTTTCAAGCCGAAAGTGTCATTTTTTACAAAAAATCGGGAGCACTTTTTTACAAAGTGTCTCCCAATAGTTTTTATGTCCTTAGCAACCCCGTACATTCAATGTGGAGAGTTTTATTTTGTAAATATATTTTATAAAATGAGGCGGGTTATTATAGCTATAATACCCGCCTTTCTCTTATTTATTTAACATTTGTCACCGGAATGATTTCACCTTTTGCATTTTTATCTACTGTAAATGCAATTTCATCGCCCACATTAAGAATTACTATTTTTTCCGCGTCACTGACAGCTACTTTGTAATAAGCTTCCCCGTCAGCAAGTTTGATATAGAAGTAAGTTTCACCACCGGTAATCACACTTCTGATTTCAGCTACTACGCCCTTAACTTCAACAGTATTATCTACAGGAGCATCAGGTTGTTCCTCCTGACCCATTGAGTCAACATCAACATTAACATTAACGCCGTTCTTTTGAAGCTCGGCTGCATAGTTTTCAGTACATTCTGCAAGACTTGTACCAACACCAACAACAGTTGATTGCTCAACATTAACCATTGCATACATCTTAACAAGTTCACTTGAATCCTTAAGAGCCATAAAATATGTCGGCTGACCGCTTACATTAAGAAGAATCGGGAATGTTGCACGATAACCATATTGCTGAACCTTACCCTGAGCAGAAGTTCTTGCTGTTTCTTCAAGAGCACCTGCCTGCTTGTAATAAACAGCTTCCTTTGTTCTCTGGTTAATAAGAACAAAGCCGATAATTGACTGGTCAGAGCTTATAGATGTTACGCCTGTGTACATATAAACGTCATCATTGAGTGCTAAATAGTTGTAGCCCTGACTTGTTACACGAACATTTTCCTGACCGATAAGTGAATTCCAGAAACCGTTGTTGTATTTACCGTAGAAATTATACTGCTGATTAACGATTGTTGCAGAATACACCTGGTCAAGCCACTGAAATTCCTTATCTGTTACAAACTTGTCAGTAGGGAGCTTTGTGTTCTTATCAAGACTTGTTGAAACAAGAGTTGTGTCACCGTTGATTGAGTCAACGATAATAGCACCGACTACATCTGTACCACCGAAAAGACCGATTGTTTTATCAATAACCGGAACAATCCAATATGGACGTCCTGTGTCATCAATTTCAAATGATGGGTCACCAAACATAAGTGAAGGATATTTGAAACGGACATGGCGGACAAGATATTCGTTGAAATGTTCTGCAGGAGAATATTTCATACCTTCCTCTAAACGAACAGTTTCAGCCTTCTGAGTTGTCATATCAACTACGATATATGCAGGGATACCTTCTTTTGTATTCTTAAGCCACTTGAAAACATCACCATAATCAAGAGACTGAACACGAACGGGAGTTCCCTTATAGTTAATCTGTGTTGAATAATATGAGTTTACAACAAACTGTGAAACATAGTCAGAAAGTTCACCCAAAGCACGAGTTGCAATCATATTTGATGAGTCCTTGTCAAGACGCGGAACGCTTGAAAAATCAATTTCAGCAATTTCTTCTGCGAAGTCGCCTTCTTTAACATCAATAATCTCAGCATAATCCTTTGCTCGGAAAATTTCTGCACCCACAAGGTAACCTACACCTACAAAAGCTGCAAGAACAAGCACCATTACTATTGGAATCTTAACTTTATTCTTTGCATATTCCATATACTCCGGTCTGAAATATGCCTTTGAAAGCACACCGAAAACGCCTATATACGAAATTAATAAAACGCCAATATAAACATACAGTTCAATTGCTTTAAAATTGAGCGGTGGAAGCATAAAGTAATACACAATCGCACCTATAACCAATGTGATTAAAGCGCTGATAATGACTCTTTTTGTTGTACTTCCTTTCGGGGTTTCCGGAATAATGTTTTTATTCCCAAAATCAACATTAATAGGATCCATAAAAATACCTCTTTTCCATAATATGTAATTATTATACCATATATTTACTATGAAATACAATATAAAAATGAAAATGGGACGATGTGGGCATCGTCTCCTACATTCGTTATATTATCTTTTTACAAATTTCATTCAGATTGCAATTTTCACAATCTGCTTTTCGGGCTGTGCAGACTGCTCTGCCATGAAGCACACATCTATGACAGAAATCATTACTTTCTTCAGGTGGAAGAATTTTCTTAAGCTCCATTTCCACTTTTTTCGGGTCCTTTGTTGCTACAAGTCCCATTCTGTTTGTAAGTCGTATTAAATGGGTATCAGCCACAACTGCAGGTTTTTTGTAGACATCACCTACAATCAAATTTGCAGTTTTTCTGCCCACTCCCTGCAAAGAGGTCAAATCGTCAATATTATCCGGCACAACTCCACCAAATCTGTCTCTGACTCCCCTTGCCATTTCAATTATATCTCTTGCCTTACCACGATAAAATCCACAGGAATGTATTATTTCCTCAATATCTTTAACATCGGCATTCACATAATCATCAAGTGTCCTGTATTTGCTAAAAAGCGCAGGAGTCACAAGATTAACCCTTGCATCAGTGCACTGTGCAGAAAGCCTTGTTGCAACAAGTAATTCAAAAGGATTTTCCGCAGTTAAAGAACAAATTGCTTCGGGATACTCTTTTTTTAATCCTTCAACGAGAAGTTTTGCTCGTTCTTTTTTTGTCATAAATTACTCCGGATAATTCATATTTTTGGGCATACCAATAAGATAATCTGCAGAAACATTAAAATACTTACAAAGTGCCTTAATATCCTTTAAAGATGGCTCTGTTGTACCTGTTTCCATAAAAGAAATTTTTCTTTGAGTTACCCCAATAGCGTTTGCCAAGTCTTTCTGAGTTATTGTGGGAATTTTCGCACATCTCAGATATTTTAGTCTATCACAAAATTCCATTTCAAACATCCTTATATACACCGCTTTATTTTGCGGTCTCAAAATAGCCTCATTATATTATCATAAAACTACTTTTATGAAAAGGTGTAGAATAAAAATAACTATACAAAGTTTTCAAATTATTTTAGTGAAAATATACAAAGTTTTTCAACATTTCCCACATATTGAAATAACATACAAATATTCAGGTTGTAATTTCTCAATTAAGCGTATATAATTAATGTAATAAATTATAAGGAATGATTTGTATGAGCAAAGAAATAAACATAAGAGAACTTAAAGACAATTTTGTAAAAATGATAAACGACGACTGGGCGTTATTGACTGCCGGAACAATTGACGATTTCAACACTATGACGGTAAGTTGGGGCGGAATCGGTGAACTTTGGAACAAGGATGTCTGTTTTATCTTCGTCAGACCACAGAGATACACCTATGAATTTTTAGAAAAAAATGATTATTTTTCACTTTCATTCTTTGGTGGCGAATACAAAAAAGAACTTGGCATTTGCGGTAGCAAGTCCGGTCGCGACATTGACAAAATGGCAGAAACAGGATTTAAACCTATCAATATGGAAAATGCTGTCGGCTATGAACAGGCAAAAGTCAATGTTGTACTTAAAAAATTAGCATATCAGGATATGAAGCCTGACGGTTTCCTTGATGATGCAATTATGAACAATTATGCTAATAATGACTTCCACAGAGTTTATATCGGTGAAATTGTTAAAGTTATGGTGGAGTAAACAGCTGTTCAAATTATAATTTGTCGGGCTCTTTTAATTATTAAAATGGATATGAATCGTAGGGGACGATGAGTCTCACCTGCCGGTTCGGTCGGTGCTTCTGCTTCGCA
>JAZSHP010000135.1:0-17049 GCA_045533355.1 Candidatus Fimenecus sp. | reverse complement strand
GTTTATGGGGCTTTTCAATTCGCCTCATGTTGTTGGTGAAGCACTTAAGACTGCTGTTTTTGCAGCGTCTGTATATACAGAATTAGGATTCAGGGTTACTCCGACCGTGGAGGAAGACCGTCACGATATTATTCAGGCAATCTGTCTTGAAAATTCAGAGAATCTTATTGCATTCTGTCAGGGGCTTCAGAAGGGTGCTCCTGTTGACGCTTATGTAACACCTGAGCCATGGGATATGCCGGGATACGACAGTCAGGTAATTATGTCGGCAGGTGCATTTACATCAGGTTCATCAATCGAATTATCTGCTGACGCACCACTTCGTGAGCCTTTTGCAGTATGGATGCAAGGTGGACTTAATTTCCACAGTGGTAAAATCGGCGTAATGTTAGCAACGGAAGAATTGCTTAAAAGGGGACTTGTTAAATGAAACTTATGCATTTAAAAAGTGGTACTGATGTTCGTGGTATTGCTGTTTCTACAGAAAAATATCCGGAAATTCAGTTGACAGATGATGTTGTAAAGTATATTTCAGCAGCATTCATAAGATTTTTAAGTGAAAAAACAGGTAAAAAATATGATGAATTAACAGTTTCTGTCGGTCACGATTCACGAGTTTCTGCTGACAGAATTAGAAATGCGGTAATTTCGGTTGTAAGCGGTATGGGTGTTAATGTGCTTAATTGCTTATATTGTTCGACTCCCGCGATGTTTATGACAACTGTTACAAAAGGTTGTGACGGTGCAATTCAGATTACTGCTAGTCATCATCCTTTTGACAGAAACGGACTTAAATTCTTTACTCGTGATGGTGGTTTGTCAGGTGAAGAGTTAAAGGGAATCCTCGAGTTTGCTGAAACAGAATATGTAGAAACATCAGAAAAATGCGGAGAAATTACCGAAATTGATTATATCAGCGAATATGCAGAGCTTCTTCGCAATATGATTAAGCAAGGCGTGAATGCAGAAAACTACGAAAAGCCTCTTCGTGGGTTCAAAATTGCTGTTGATGCAGGTAATGGTGTTGGTGGCTTTTATGCAACAAAGGTTTTAGAGCCACTTGGTGCAGATGTATCAGCAAGTCAGTTTTTAGACCCGGACGGAATGTTCCCAAATCATATTCCTAACCCTGAAAATAAAGTTGCTATGGAATTTATCCGTAAGGCAACAGTGGAGAATAATTGTGATTTAGGCGTGATTTTTGATACTGATGTTGACCGTGCATCTTGTGTTGATGAAAAGGGTGAAGAGATTAACAGAAATGCTATTGTTGCATTGGCTTCTGTAATCGCACTCGAAGGCAATGAAGGTGGCAGTATTGTTACTGACTCGGTTACCAGTGACGGACTTCGTGAGTTTATTGAAGAAACACTTGGCGGTAAGCATATCCGTTTTAAACGCGGATACAAGAATGTAATTGATGAGGCTATTCGTCGTACAAATCTTGGTGAAAACACTCCCCTTGCAATCGAGACATCAGGTCATGCTGCATTTAAAGAGAATTATTATCTTGACGATGGTGCATATCTTGTAACAAAAATAATAATCAAGGCTGCAGTGCTGAGAAAAGAAAACAAGAAAATCGGTGATTGCATCAGTTCTCTTAAAAAGCCTCTTGAAGAAAAGGAACTTCGATTTAATATTACAGAGGAAAACTTCAGAGAAATCGGTGAAAAGCTTATTGAGGATATAAAGGCTATTGCCGAGAATGATGATGAAATGATTTTGGCACCGGATAATCATGAGGGTGTTCGAGTTTCTTTTAAAGACGAGAAGAGAAATGGTTGGTTTTTACTTCGCTTGTCAGTTCATGACCCTGTTATGCCTTTTAATACAGAAAGTGATTCCGGAAACGGTTGCGTTGAAATTTGTAAAACCTTCTATGAAATTGTCAAAGATGTAAAGGGTATTGACTTTACGTCACTTAAAGAATTTATAAAAATATAATAAAAGTGTTGACAAATAAGTCAAAAAAAACTACTATTATATGGAATAAAAGATTTTGAATGGAGGTGTTGGTATGGTATTCGAAAAAGTTCGTGCAATCATCTGTGACCAGCTTGAGGTTGATGAGGATATTGTTACTTTAGATGCGGTTCTTCTTGAAGACCTTGGTGCTGATAGTATTGACCTTGCTGACCTTGTTATGACTCTTGAGGATGAATTCGATATGGAAATCTCTGACGAAGAGCTTGAAAATATTAGAACTGTTGCTGATATTGTTAAGTTTATCGAAGAAAACTAATTAACAATTTCACTTTAAATTATATTAACAGGGACAGAGAATATTTTGTCCCTGTATCTTTTGTGATAAGGAAGAAGAAAAATGGCTGAACAAAAAAAGATGGTTGAGGAAATTACCTCAATGGACGTGGATTTTGCCAAGTGGTATACCGACGTTGTAAAAAAAGCAGAATTAGTTGAATACACAAGTGTAAAGGGTTGTATGGTTATACGACCTTATGGTTATGCGATTTGGGAAAACATTCAGAAAACTCTCGATGGAATGTTTAAGGATACAGGACACGAAAATGTTTGTATGCCTATGTTTATTCCTGAGAGTCTTTTAAATAAGGAAAAGGACCACGTTGAAGGGTTTGCTCCTGAAGTTGCGTGGGTAACTCATGGTGGTAGCGAAAAACTCGAAGAGCGTCTTTGTGTTCGACCTACTTCGGAAACTCTTTTTTGTGAGCACTATGCAAATATAATCCAGTCTTATCGCGACCTTCCAAAACTTTATAATCAGTGGGTTTCAGTTGTTCGTTGGGAAAAGACTACAAGACCTTTCCTTCGTACTCGTGAATTCTTGTGGCAGGAAGGACACACTGTTCATGCGACTGCAGAGGAAGCTCAGGAAGAAACAATCAGAATGCTTAATGTTTATGCAGATTTCTGTGAAAATTGCCTTGCAATGCCTGTTGTTAAGGGCGTAAAAACTGCAAAGGAAAGATTTGCAGGTGCAGAGGATACATATACTATTGAAGCTCTTATGCATGATGGTAAGGCTTTACAGTCTGCAACAAGCCACTATTTCGGTGACGGCTTTGCAAAGGCTTTCGGAATTCAGTTCCAGGATAAGGACAATAAGTTAAAGCATCCTTTCCAGACATCATGGGGCTGTACAACTCGTCTTATCGGTGCGCTTATTATGACTCATGGTGATGATAACGGTCTTGTTCTCCCACCAAAAGTTGCTCCGATTCAGATTGTTGTTATTCCTGTTGCCAGTCATAAGCCTGGCGTTAAGGAAAAAGCAACTGAAGTTTATGAAAATCTCAAGAAGATTTGTCGTGCAAAGATTGATTTAAGTGATAATTCACCAGGATGGAAATACGCTGAATATGAAATGAAGGGTGTTCCTCTTCGTCTTGAATTAGGTCCTCGCGATATTGAAAATAATCAGTGTGTTGTTGTTCGTCGTGATACAAGAGAAAAGTATTTTGTATCTCTTGATGAGTTAGAAACAAAGATTCCTGAACTTTTACAGACGGTTCATGACGGTCTTTATAATGCAGCACTTGAGCGTCGTAGTAATATGACTTATGTTGCAAATAATATGGACGAGATGATGGATATTGCAGAGAATAAGCCCGGCTTTATCAAGGCTATGTGGTGTGGTGACCGTGAATGTGAAGATGCTCTTAAGGAGCAGGCAGGTGTTACATCACGTTGCATTCCATTTGTTCAGGAAAAAATTGGCGATAAGTGTGTTTGCTGTGGTAAACCAGCTGACAAAATGCTCTATTGGGGCAAAGCGTATTAATAAAAACTATTTTAGCCGAGTTTAAATACTCGGCTTTTCTTTTTGTGCGCTGAATATTGGCAACAAATAAAAAGACATATTGTTGACAAAGAAAAATTTATGTGCTACTATACATTTAACGTTTAAGTTAAATGTTAAAGGAGGCGTTTTATGGGAATTCAGAATACTTTAAAAGCTCTTTCTGACCCTGTTCGTCGTGAAATACTCAATCTGCTAAAAAATGGGCAGATGACCGCAGGGGAAATAGCTGAAAAATTCGATATAACAGGTGCTGCAATATCACGACATCTCTCTGTTTTAAAGGATGCTGACCTTGTTCGTGATAAACGCGAGGGGAAATTCATAATCTATGAATTGAACGCATCTGTTCTTGAGGAAATTATGCTCTGGATAAAAGACTTGAAAGGAGATAATAGTAATGTTTAAAAAGAATTTACCAAAACTAATAATTACATCATTGATAATTCTTATACCAATTCTTATTGGTTTTATATTATGGGATAAATTACCTGATATAGTTCCTGTGCATTGGGACATAAACGGTAATGTTGATGGATACGCTACAAGGGAACAAGCCGTATTTCTAATGCCTTTAGTGTTAGTTGCGTTTCAATGGATTTGTGTTTTAGGAACATCACTCGACCCTAAAAAGCAGAATATTAACGATAAAATGTTTACTCTTGTACTTTGGATTATTCCTGTTATATCTTTGCTTTGTAACTCATTGGTGTATGCAACTGCATTAGGTCATAAAGTCAGCGTTGAAATAATCATGCCACTGTTTATGGGTGCATTGTTTGTTATAATCGGCAATTATATGCCTAAATGCAAACAGAGTTATACAATGGGTATAAAGCTTCCTTGGACTCTTGACGATGAGGAAAATTGGAACAAAACACACAGATTGGCAGGGTTTCTTTGGGTAATCTGTGGCGTTATAATAATGGCAACAGCATTTTTAGGTGCATTCTGGCTCTTATTTGTAATGCTTATACCAATGGTGATTATTCCGACAGTTTATTCTTATTGCTTGTACAAAAACAATAAAAAATCATAAGAAACTATTTTAAATCCTCCATATTTCTCTTGAAATAACGGGGGATTTATTGTATAATATTATTGTTAAATTTTTGTCAGGCTTTCTGACTTTTGGAGGTAAATTTATTATGGCAAATCGTTTTGTACTTAACGAAACATCTTATCACGGTAAAGGCGCTATCGCTGCTATTGCTGACGAAATCAAGGCAAGAGGCTTTAAAAAGGCTTTCGTTTGCTCTGACCCTGACCTTATTAAGTTCGGTGTTACTAAAAAGGTAACAGATATTCTTGACGGTGCAGAAATCGCTTACGAAATCTATTCAACTATCAAACCAAACCCAACAATTGAAAATGTTCAGACTGGTGTTGAAGCATTTAAGAATGCAGGTACAGATTGTATCGTAGCAATCGGTGGTGGTTCTTCAATGGATACTGCAAAGGCTATCGGTATCATCATCACTAACCCAGAATTCGCTGATGTTCGTTCACTTGAAGGTGTTGCACCTACAAAGAATCCTTGCGTTCCAATTATTGCAGTTCCAACAACAGCAGGTACAGCAGCAGAAGTTACAATCAACTATGTTATCACAGACGTAGAAAAAGACAGAAAGATGGTTTGTGTTGACGTTCACGATATCCCGGTTGTAGCAGTTGTTGACCCTGATATGATGGCATCAATGCCAAAGGGACTTACAGCAGCAACAGGTATGGATGCTCTTACTCATGCTATTGAAGGCTATATCACAAAGGGTGCTTGGGAGCTTTCAGATATGTTCCACATCAAGGCTATTGAAATCATTGCTCGTTCACTCCGTGGTGCTGTTGAAAACACAGATGAAGGCAGAGCAGATATGGCTCTCGGTCAGTACGTTGCAGGTATGGGCTTCTCTAATGTAGGTCTTGGTATTGTTCACTCAATGGCTCATCCTCTTGGTGCTCTTTATGACACACCTCACGGTGTTGCAAATGCAATTATTCTTCCAACAGTTATGGAATATAACGCTCCTGCAACAGGTGAAAAGTACAGAGATATTGCAAAGGCTATGGGTGTTGACGGAGTTGACGCTATGAGCCTTGAAGATGCAAGAAAGGCTGCAATCGACGCTGTTAAACAGCTTTCAATTGATGTTGGTATTCCAACAGACCTTAAAGAAATTGTAAAGGCAGAAGACGTTGATTTCCTTTCACAGTCTGCATTTGATGATGCTTGTCGTCCTGGTAACCCAAGAGATACAAGCGTTGAAGAAATCAAAGAGCTCTATCTTTCACTTATGTAATTTAATGACAATAAACTAAGGCGGGGCTTATGCTCCGCCTTAATTTTATATTGATTTTATTGACATCTTTACAATCGATGGTATAATGTAATGGTTAAAATGGGTACATATATAATAGATGCATATTTGAAAGGTGGTAAATCCCATGAGTTATACAGTTGAGGATATTCTCAAAATAGCAAAAGAAAAAAATATAAAGTTCTTGCGTTTGCAATTTACTGACATTTTTGGTCAGATGAAAAATATCGCGATTACTGAAAATATGTTTGAAAAAGTACTTGCAGAGGGCCAGATGTTTGACGGTTCATCAATTGAAGGCTTTGTTCGTATTGACGAGTCCGATATGTATTTAAAGCCTGACCTTGATACATTCACACTTCTTCCTTGGAAAGAGGGTACAGCACGAGTAATCTGTGATGTTTACGGTGCTGATAAAGTTACTCCATTCACAGGTGACCCTCGTTATGTTCTTCGTTCAGTAATTGAAGATGCAGCAAGCATGGGCTATTCAATCAATGTTGGTCCTGAATGTGAATTCTTCCTTTTCAAGCTTGATGAACATGGCAGAGCAACAACAAAGACAAACGATGCTGTCGGATATTTTGATATTGGTCCTGCTGACGACGGTGAACAGTGCCGAAATGATATTTGTATTGCACTTCAACAGATGGATTATGAAATTGAAGCATCTCACCATGAATGTGCAGAAGGTCAGCATGAAATTGATTTCAAATTTGCAGAAGCACTTGATGCTGCCGACAAGGTTGTTACTTTCAAGCACGTTGTTAAAACTTACGCAAGAAGAAATGGTCTTCACGCAACATTTATGCCAAAACCACTTTATGGTGCAGCAGGTAATGGTATGCATACAAACCTTTCACTTATGAAAGATGGTAAAAATGCTTTCTATGACCCTGATGACAAGTATGGTTTAAGTGAAACTGCATATCAGTTTATTGCAGGTGTTCTTCACCATGTCAAGGCAATCACTTGTGTTGCAAATCCACTTGTAAACTCATATAAGAGACTTGTTCCCGGATTTGAAGCACCTGTTTACATCTCATGGTCGGCTTCAAACCGTTCAGCACTCATTCGTGTTCCTGCAGCAAGAGGAATGGCAACAAGAGTTGAGCTTCGTTCAGCCGACCCGTCATGCAACCCATATCTTGAAATGGCGCTTTGTATCGCAGCCGGTCTAGATGGTATCAGAAAGGGTATGAAAGCTCCTGAAGGTATTACAACAAATATCTATGATATGACACGCGAAGAAAGAAAAGCTCAGGGTATCGAAAATCTTCCAAGCACATTACAGGAAGCAACAAGAGAATTTGAAAAGAGTGAATTTGTAAAAGAAGTTCTCGGAGAACACATATTCTCAAAATACCTTGCAGGTAAAAAGCAGGAATGGAAGAGCTACACAACAAGAGTTACTCAGTGGGAAATTGAAGAATACCTTACAAAGTATTAACAACAAAATAAGTACTATAACCGCTCTTTTGATATGAGAGCGGTTTTCTTTTTATCATATATTGAATTGGGCGCAATTATGTGATAAAATTATATGATAATTAAATTGGGGGCATAGTTATGAAAATAATTGATATTTCCAAGGACGTAATGACAAGTGATGTTTATCCTGGAGACCCGATTCCGGAATTAAAAAAAATAAAAACAATTCATGAAAATAGTGAATATAATCTCAGTAAAATTGATATGTGTCTTCATAATGGTACACATATGGATGCGCCTTTACATTTTTTATCAGATGGCAGTGATATTACAGAAATCCCTCACGAGGTATTTTTCGGTCCGTGTGTAGTTGTGGAAACCGATATCGAGATGATTACAGGTGCCTTTGTGGAGGAATATTTTCCTCGTAATGCTAAGAGAATAATTGTAAAAAGTAATGGAGTTTCAATGTTTCATGAATCTGCTGCATCGGCACTTGCGGATTTGGGCTACATTCTTTTAGGCACGGACGGAATGACTGTTGAGCCCGAGGGTAGTGACGGAAGAACTCACAGAATGTTTATGCTCAACAATGTAACTCTTCTTGAAAACCTTGATTTAAGTAATGTAAAGTCGGGTGACTACTTTTTATCAGCAGCGCCTATAAAAATCAGCGGTGCGGAGGCAGCTCCCGTCAGAGCATTTCTCGTTTCAGATTTCATCTTTTGGAGCGGAGATAAAAAATAACTAAACGGTGGAGTAAAAATGGTTAAAAAATTACTGAGCCTGTTTTTGACCTTTGCAAAAATCGGGTCAATTACATTTGGCGGAGGACTAACAATGCTTCCGCTTCTTACACGAGAAATTGTACAAAAAAAGAAATGGGCAACAGAAGAAGAGTTGCTTGATTACTATGCTGTGGGACAATGCACCCCGGGTATTATCGCAGTTAATACAGCAACATTTATCGGATATTATCAGGCAGGCGTTTTAGGCGGAATATTCGCAACATTGGGAATGGTGACACCGTCTGTAATAATCATCACAATTGTAGCATCTGTTTTGCAGAATTTTATGGATTACCCGATAGTTGCATCAGCGCTTACAGGTATTAATGCTGTTGTTTGCGCTCTGCTTTCTCATACAGTAATCACACTTGCTAAAAAAAGCCTTGTGAATGTAATTTCCGTTGTACTTTTCATAATCGGACTTGTTGCGTGCTTTGTATTTGACATAACACCAATTTTACTTGTTATTTTCGGTGGCGTTGTGGGTGTTGTTTGCAGCAAAATCAAAGGAGGTAACAAAAAATGATGACCTTCTTGTATTTGTTTTTAGAATTCTTTAAAATCGGACTTTTTGCCGTAGGTGGTGGTCCTGCTACCATTCCTTTCTTGCAGGATTTGGCAAGAAGTGATTACGGATGGTTTAATCCGGAGGAATTAGGTGTTATGGTTGCTGTTGCAGAAAGCACACCAGGACCTATTGGAATAAATATGGCAACCTATGCGGGATATAACGCAGGCTTTGGAGAGTTTGGTGCGATTGGCGGAATTTTTGGCGGTATAACTGCAACATTGGGACTTGTTACACCATCAGTTATTGTAATTATTCTTGTTGCCGGCTTCTTAAAAACTTTTAAAGAGAATGAATATGTAAAAGGTGCATTTTCAGGCATCCGTCCCGTAGTTACAGCACTTGTTTTATTTGCAGTTTTTGGAATTATCAAGCCGATTTTCTTTGTAAATGGCGAATTTGCAATTCCGGTTATTATAATTGCAGTAGCACTTTTTGCACTTATGTTTATAAAGAAACTTAAAAAAT
Organism: Candidatus Fimenecus sp.; assembly: GCA_045533355.1. Lineage (GTDB taxonomy): Bacteria > Bacillota > Clostridia > Oscillospirales > Acutalibacteraceae > Fimenecus. Next base: position 7,698 of record JAZSHP010000135.1, on the reverse strand, counting down.
TACACCCTGCATTCTGGCTTTTACTTGGTGCAGTTGCAGGTATTATATTAAAGCTTTAAGGATTTGTTTGTATGTCACTTCAGAAAAATCAGGATATACAATTGAATATTGAGGGTTATACTGCCGAGGGCAACGGAGTAGGTCATTATAACGGTCAGGCGGTTTTCGTTTCAGGTGCTGCTAAAGGTGATACTATAAATGCTCATATTATCAAGGCAAAAAAGACCTATGCAATCGGCATAATCAAAGAGATTGTAAAGCCCTCAAAGGACAGAATAAAGGTTGATTGTCAGCACTTCCGTTCTTGTGGTGGTTGTGTTTTCCGTCATATTTCCTATGATGCAGAAAAAGAGCTTAAAAGACAAAAGGTTATTGATGCATTTCAGCGTCTTGCTCGTATGGATATCCCTGTAAAAGATATTATCACCTGCAAGACAGAACGATACAGAAATAAAGCACAGTACCCGGTGGGCTTTGATAAAGGTATTGTGGCAGGATTTTATGCACAGAAAAGCCATAGAATAATCGACTCTGTTGATTGTGCCTTGCAACCTGAAGAATTTGCAGAAATCGTAGGAATAATTAAGTCATGGATGGTTGAATTTGGTGTAGAACCTTATGATTCAATCAATCATACAGGTTTAATCCGTCATATTTATATACGAAAAGCATTTGTGACAGGTCAGATTATGGTCTGCCTTGTGATTAACGGTAATGTTTTACCTTTTGCCGACGAACTTTGTGACGATTTAATGCGATTTAAGGAAATCAAGAGTATTGTCATAAACGAAAACACAGAAAAGACGAATGTGATTCTCGGTAAAAATTGTACAACTCTTTGGGGCGAAGATTATATTGAAGATGTGCTTTGCGGAGTAAAAATCCGACTTTCACCGCTTTCATTCTATCAGGTTAACCACGATTGTGCAGAATTGCTTTATAAAAAGGCGTTGGAATATGTGGAGACAAAAGGGGACGAAACTGTCCTTGACCTTTATTGCGGTGCAGGTACAATCGGTCTTTCAATGGCAAAAAGTGTAGGAAAAATTATAGGTGTTGAGATTATTCCCGAAGCCATCGAGGATGCAAAGGAAAACGCAAAGCGAAACAATATTGAAAACTGTGAATTTTACTGTGGTGATGCTAAAGATGCAGTAAAAATTCTTAAAGATAAAAATATTGAGCCTGACGCAGTAATCCTTGACCCACCAAGAAAGGGTTGCGACAAAGAAGTTTTAGAATATGTCGCAGAAATGAGACCTAAAAAAATCGTTTATGTTTCTTGTGATGTGTCAACTCAGGCTCGTGACTGTGCAATATTAAAGGAATTAGGATATGAAACAGTAGAAGTAACTCCTGTTGATATGTTTGCTCGTACAAGTCATACAGAGTCAGTTGCGTTGATAACTAGAAAGGAAACAATATGATTTTATATAGACCAGTTGGCGAAAAGGAAAAAGAACTCATTGAAGAAAGTAATTTTACTGCTTTTCCACCAAGATTTGAATGGCAACCTATTTTCTATCCTGTATTAAATCAACGATATGCTGAGGAAATAGCGGGCAAATGGAATATAAAAGATGAAAATTCAGGATACAAAGGTTATATTACCAAATTTGAGATTAATGATACTTTTATATCGAATTATGATGTTCAAACGGTTGGTGCATCATATCATCAAGAGTTTTGGATTCCTAGTGAAGAACTTGATGTTTTTAATATTAATATTATCGGTAAAATAGAAATTATAAAGGTAATAGATGGTGAGTAAATACAAATCAAATATCAGGAGGAATATATATGAAAATTGCTTCAATAACCAAAAAGATTTTTGTAAATGGTGAAAATTGGTCAACAGAGCCTATTGAAAGAGCAAGCTATTATTCATATTTTGCAGGACAGAATATGATTTACACTCTTTTTAATGTGTGCTTGACTACATATCTTTTGTTTTTGGGCATTGACCCCATTAAGTCGGCAACAGTAATGCTTATCGTTAAGGTATGGGATGCTGTCAACGACACATTATTCGGTGCTATATTTGATTTAATCAAGTTCAAAAGCGGAAAGAAATATCTTCCATGGATAAGAATTTCTACTATACTTATTCCAATAGCAACAATACTTACCTTTATTATTCCTTCAGGTTCATCACAGACTGTTAAATTAGCTTGGTTTGCTATTGCGTACATACTTTGGGATACTGCATACACACTCTGCGATGTGCCCATATTCGGAATTCTTACTTCTATGAGTCAGAGTATTGATGAACGAAATACCATTCAGTCATATAAGAGCATTTTTACTTATGCAGGCGTTGGTCTTACATCAACACTTGCAACTGTTCTTGTCAGCGAAAAGGTTGGTATGAATTACGGTATGATATCAATAATCATCTGTTTTATGGCATTTGCATTGATGTCACCTGCATCCTTCAAGCTTAAGGAACGCTTCCACGCAGAAAGCGACGAAACTTTTACTATCAGAAGTATGTTCTCATATCTTTTCAAAAACAAATATTTGCTTATATATTATCTGGGAATTTTCTTCTATAATTCCTTAAGTATTGGTAACGCATTTACACTTTATGTTTCATACTACTTGTTTAACAGTGCATTGTTCTCATTGCTTGTTGGTGCAATCGGAACAGTACCACAGCTTTTAATTGCATTATGGTTGCCAAAGATTATTCGCAAATATGATAAGATGAAGGTTAATCAGATTTGCTTGTTGCTCTATGTTGTACTCAGCTTTATTACATGGGCAATCGGTTACGGAAATGTAGTTTTATATATAATTCTTTTTACAATCCGTTCAATTCCTTTGTCTGTACTTGGCCTTGAAATGTATATGTTCACACCTGACTGTGCTGAATATGGTCGATTTAAAACAGGTACAGAAGCTAAGGGTATAACATTTGCTGTACAGACATTTATGGCGAAGCTTACAGGCTCAATTTCCGGTGCGTTAGGACTTTTCATACTCGGACTTAAATCAGTCGGATGGCAGGTAGTTGAGGTTGGCTCATTCCAGGAATTGGAACAAAGCGGAGTAACACAGACTCCTCACGCACTCAATATGCTTTGGATTATCTTTATGCTTATTCCTGCAATCGGTGGACTTTTGGCATTTATTGTGTGGTGCTTCTATGATTTGAAGGACAAGGATGTTCAGGTGATGATTGACTGTAACACAGGTAAAATCACTCGAGAAGAAGCATTGAGTAAGATGTCTAAGAAATATGATGTAAAAGAGTAATAAGGATAAAGGAGAAAGAATTATGAAAAAAACAGTTACTAAAATTATTTCACTCATTCTTGTGTTATGTATGGCTTTTCCTGTTATGGCAAGTGCTATGGCAGGATATGAAGTAACACGAGTTAGCGTTACCATTAATGGTGATTCTGCTACATCAAGAGGCTTTTGTTGGTACACAGATGAAAAAGCAGGTACGGATTTACAGGTTGCACCTGTGGGTGATGACCTTGCAAAAGCAGAAATTATAAAGGGTGTTCGTTATCCTTCAATGAGCAAATATGTACATAAGGCAGAGGCAGAAAACCTTACACCTGATACAAAATATCAGTACCGTGTAGGTGACAGTGAAACAGGTGTTTGGAGCAAAATCGGTTACTTCACAACATCATCGGAAACTGACGATGAAGCTAACTTTATCGTTTTTGCTGATGTTCAGGCAAGTAGTGAAGAAAACTTCCAGCAGGCTGCAAAGGTTTTACAGTCAGCGGTTGATACAATGCCAAATTACGAGTTTGCAGTTGGACTTGGTGACTTTGTAAACGATTGTACAAACGAAGAATGGGACAGCTATTTCAGAAATTTTGAATTTATGAATATGAACACAACTCTTGTGCCTGTTGCAGGTAACCACGAGGGTAATCTTCAGTGGTTCAAGTTCAATAATATGTTCAATATCGGTGAAGCAGAAAACAGTGCTGTAATCACAGGCTGTTATTACTCATTTGATTGGGGTGACGCACATTTTGTAGTGCTTAACTCAAACGATATGTACCCGATGTCAGCCTCACAGATTAACTGGCTTAAAAACGATATGAATGCATCGGATGCACAATGGAAAATCGTGCTTATGCATCGTGCTTTGTATTCAGCAGGTAAAAACATAAACAAGCCCGATACAATTATTATGAGAAACCTTCTTTTACCTGTAATTGACGAGCTAGGAATTGATGTTGTTTTTGCAGGTCACGACCATATGTATATGAGAACAGAGCCTGTCAAGGATGAAAAGGTACAGACAACTCAGACAATTACAGAGGTCTGGAACGGTGAATCAACAACATTTGCACTTAATCCTGACGGAACAACTCATATTTTACCATCGACAGCAGGTACAAAAAGATATAGTGTAAACGAAGATGCAATTCCTCCAATTCTTGAAAATTCAGCAATTGCGAGGGATACACATGACGGTGGCGTGTTTGCTACTGTAAGCCTTGATAGTGAGCATTTTGTTTACAAGGCATATATGGTTGACGATGAAACAGGTGAAAAATTACTTATCGATTCTTATGCAATCAAGAAAACAGAACGCGAAGAAGTAAATGAAGATTATGAAGATTTACCGACAGATATTGGCTCAACAGTAAATCAACACGGAATTACTTTTGTGGTTGAACTTTTAAAAATGATAGTAAGTTATTTCAAACTTTTATTCAGTGTGATATAAATGAGGTAAAACTATGAACGGAATGACGCGAAGAGAGCAACAGGTTACTGATATAAACGAGATTATCGAAATTCTTGAAAAATCAAAGGTAGTTCATGTTGGTATGATTGATGGTGACGAGCCCTATGTTGTCCCTATGAATTACGGATACATATTAGAAGACGGAAAATTGACTATTTATCTTCACGGTGCAAAACGCGGAAGAAAAATAGATGTTTTAAGGGCAAATCCAAAGGTTTTCTTTGAAATGTGTTGTGATATTACACCTTTTGAAGGTGAGGTTGCTTGTAAATACGGAAACACCTATGCTTCGATTATGGGCAGAGGTCTTGCAACTTTGGTTGATGATGTTGAAGAAAAGAAAAAAGCCTTGTCCGTGCTTATGAAGACACAGGTAAACAAGGATTTTACATTTGAGGATAAAATGACAACAATCGTCAGCATTATCCGTATTGACACCCTTGAATTTACAGCAAAAAAGAGACCTTTTCCAAAAAAGTAAAACGATAAAAGAGATAAAAATTTAAGAAAGTGAGGTTTTACTAGTGAAAAAGAACCTTGGTGGAAGAATTTTTTCTGCACTCCTTGCTATTTGTATGTTGGCTACAGCAATTTTACCTTTGAGCGGATGTCAGAAGTTGATTGCAAAATTTACTGAAGAACCAATCCAATACACCTATGTATTAGTTCATGGTATGGGTGGTTGGGGAGAATCTGCCAAACTGAACGATGTAACGCCATATTGGGGCTCAACAACGGGCGGAATTTCAGCGTACCTTCGTTCACAAGGACATCTTGTACAAGAAGTGTCTGTTGGCCCGTTTTCTAGTGCGTGGGACAGAGCTTGTGAACTTTATGCACAGTTGACAGGTACAAGAGTTGACTATGGTGAAGCCCACAGTAAAACTCACGGACACGAAAGATACGGAAGAACATATACAACTCCTCTTGTTGAGGGATGGGGAACAAGAACAGAGGGTGGACAGATGAGAAAAATTAATCTTATCGGACATTCTTTTGGCGGAAATACAATCAGACTTTTCACAAGCCTTCTGGAATATGGTAGTGAAGCAGAAATGCAGGCAAGTCCGGATAACTGTTCACCATTGTTCACCGGTGAAAAAGGTGAGAGTGTAAATAGTGTCACAACGCTTTGTTCACCACATAACGGCTCTACACTTTTCTATGTTGTTGACTATGGTCGACTCGTTGAAACTGCTCTCGATGTGCTTTTTGCAACAGGTGGAATCAGCAAAGCATACGGCAGTACCCTTGTTGATTTTCAGCTTGACCATTTTGGTATTGAATCAGGCTCAGAAAACACAATTAATCTGGTGAATTTCAATTTCAGTGAGGGTAAGGATAATGCCTTTTATGATTTATCACCACACGGTGCAGCCGAGCTTAACAAGATGATAAAAACAGTTGATAGTGTGTATTATTTTTCTTTTGCATATACAACAACCCAGAAATCACCTCTGTCAAATCATCAGATTCCAACTCAATCAACTATGGTGGTACTTATGCCTCTTGCAACATTGATTGGAAGATTTACTGATACGAGTGAAACTACACCTGTTAAGATTGATGAAACCTGGCTTCCTAACGACGGACTTGTAAATGTTGTTTCTGCACAATGTCCATCGGACGAAATTCGTATAGATTATAACGGACAGGAAGACGTTCAGCGTGGCTGTTGGTATGTATTCCCGACTCGTGAGGGAGACCATGGTGCTGTTATCGGTATGAACGGAAAAACAGAAGAAACTCGAAAATTCTACACAGACCATATTGCTTTGATAGATGGTCTGCCAAGAATAAAATAATTATGATTACAATAAAGAATAATAAATCTGAATTTGTAGTAAGAGCTTTTAGTGATAAAAAAATAAAATATGCCTTTCACGATATTGATGGGACACATTCATTGATTCGTGATTGGCCTCCCGTTATGAGCATCTGCCTTTTCGATGTGATTGAAAATGGTTTGCCGGAGGATTTTGATAATCCGGAAAATGTAAAAAGACTTATTTCTCTTGCAGGGATAAGAAAATTACCTGAAACAGACGCTTTCTGCGTTGAATCGGCAGGTCTTTCTGCACTTACACAAATGGAATGGGCAATTCGCAGAAGTGTTCAGGAGGGGAAAATCAAGGTTAATTGTAATAGTGATACAAATGCACTTATTATTGAACGAATCAATAACGGTGAAGAATATTACGACGATTTACCTGAGACTGATGAAATGAACGAAATGCTGAAAATACAGACACCTCGTCTTTTCAAGCTTTATGAAAGCGTACTTAACGGATATTGCAGAGATAAAAATTTATTACTTGCAAAAGAAAATCCCCAGAAATTCCGTGTAAAAGGTTCTTATGATTTTTTAAGGTATTTACACGAAAATGGTGTGAAAAACTATTTTGTCACAGGTGCAGTGGTAGAAAAAGGTATGGGAATGCACGAGGAAGTTGAAGCACTTGGCTACAAAATCGGTGCGGGTGAAATGATTGAGGATATTATCGGCTCAACATGGACAGAAAAGAAGCCTAAAGATGCTGTAATGCAAGAACTGATGAAAACTCTGAATATTTCAGGTGAGAATGTCCTTGTAGTTGGTGATGGCAGAGCTGAAATTCAGGCGGGAGTTGATTTGGGCGCATTGGTAATCAGCCGATTACCCGAAAGCGCAACATATCAGCGGGATTTACATAAAAAACTTGGTACAAATGTAATTGTAGAAGATTTTACAAGTAAAGGTTTTTATAGTCTTTTTAATGAGGTAAAATAATGGATAATATTTTTGAAAGATTTCCTGACCTTAAATGCTGTGAAAAAGATATTGAAGAAGGGTTAAATCTCATAATTGAAACATACAAAAACAACGGAAAAGTTCTAGTTTGCGGTAATGGTGGTAGTGCTGCCGATTGTGAGCATATTGTGGGTGAATTGATGAAAGGCTTTCTTTGTAAAAGAAAGATAACCGATGATAG
>JAZSHP010000044.1:0-15649 GCA_045533355.1 Candidatus Fimenecus sp. | reverse complement strand
TGGAACTCTTGAAAGTTCTGCGTCACATACTGAACAGTAAACTACTGTGTCGTATGAACCGTCAGCTGTACATGTAGCTGCAACATTGTTTTCAACTACTGCTTCAGCTGCTGTGTGACCTGTTGCTGGAACAACAGCGCCGCCTTCTGTTACGTCACATCTTGTACAACCCATAACTGCTGTTGCACCGTCTGCTGTACATGTAGGAGCTACTGCTTCTGCAACTACCTTAGTCATTTCGTGACCAAGTGCTTCGATTGTTGTTGGAGCTGTGATAACTGCATCACAAACTGAACACTTAACGCCTGCTGTTGAACCAGGAGTTGTACATGTAGCGTCAACTGCTGGGATTGCAATTTCAGTATGACCTGTTGCAGGAACTGTTGTTGTGTCTCTTGAAACTTCTGCCTTACATACTGTACAGTAAACTACTGTGTCGTATGAACCTGCGCCTGTACAAGAAGCTGCTGTTTCGTTTTCCTTAACAGCTGTGCCATTTGTATGGCCTGTTGCTGGGATAGCAACTGTTTCTGTTGAAACTACTTCGCCACAATCGTCACAAGTAACTGTAACTGTCTTTGAACCAGCTGCTGTACATGTAGCTGCTGTGTCAACTTTTTCAGCTGTTGTAACGTTAGCGTGTGTACATGCTGTAACTTCTTCACCAACTGTAGCTGTAGCAACAGCGTTTGATACGTCAAACTGTGCTGCAGGGATGTTTGCTGAAGCTGTTGTTGAACCAGGTGCTGTATAGTACTTAAATGATGTACCTGCAGCAACTGTCTTAACGTTTACAGAACCATATGTGATAGCTGCTGGGATAGTTTCGCCATCTGGTGCTGAATCAGCTACTGTAAATGTGAATCTAAAGATTGGTTCTGATGGGTCGATTTCTGAACCATAAAGACCGTCTTTACTGTTGTTTGCATTTGCGTGACTACCTGCTGTACCAGCCTTTGAAAGACCGATTCTGATGTACCAGTCATATGTTGCGTTTTCTTCAGCTGTATTTGCATTCTGAATCTGTGTCTGATATGCAGATGTTGTTTCCTTACAAGTTGTGCTTGTAAGTTCTTTGTAATATGATGTAAACAATTCGCTCATCTCAACACAATCAACAGGAACGTTATCCTTTGAAATGAATGCGCTGTTTAAACCAATTGAAATATTACCTGTGAATAATGGAACGTCGTCCTGAACTGCCATATAAACAGAAAGAACTGCTGTGTCACCAGGCTGATAGTATTCTTTATCCCATTCAAGGTCAAAAGCAACCATAGTACCATTTAATTCAGCTGCTGCTGATGCAGGAACGACCATTACACCAAGGCAAAGAACAAGTGCAAGAATAATAGCACTAATCTTTTTTAACATAGTAATTCGTCTCCTTTTTTACTATATCGTTACCTGAGAACCTAAGTCCTCAGGTAACTATTCATAATTTAGAATTAAGCAAGAATTAATTCGTAGTAGTTGTTAACGTTCATTGCACCGATGTCAGCCTGTGAAGACATACCATCTAATTCGTTTTCGAAGAATTCCATCAAGAAAGCGTCAGATGAACCACACCATGCGTCACCATCAACGTCACCAGCCATAAATGCATCTACTGTTTCGATGCCGGCTAATTCATTTTCATAGAATTCAGCCAAGAATGCGTCAGATGAGCCTACCCAACCATCCTTATCAACATCACCGAAGAGGATGTATTCGTAAGATTCAACTACGTTACCGTCTTCGTCAAGAACGTTAATAATTGTACCTGTTGTTTCCATTCCTGAATCCCCAACAACAACTTCAAGGTATTCGTCACCATATGCTGTTGAAAGGAAGTCTGCAATTGTACCATCAGGCATCATATCGAAGTTGATACCAGCTGTGTCGAAACCGTAAACAGTACCTGTAAATTGACCTTCAACATTGTTTACAAGGTCGATAATTGCTTCGAATGGAGCGTTTTCGTTAAGAACGAGTGTGTTTGGTTCAGCTGGTTCTTCTGGAGCTGCTGCTTCGAAGTTAGCAATAGCTGCTACGAGGTCAGCGTTAGCTGCGTCAACCTTAGCCTGGTTAGCCTGTTTGTTTGGACGGTCGTTATCAGCATATTCACGTGCTGAATCAGCATAGAGATTGTATGTGTAACCGTCTTCACCTTCATAGTAGTAACCAAGAGCTGAGATAAGGTCTGCGTATGCTTCGTCAGCGTCTACGCCTTCCTTAAGTGTCCATGCACCGTCGCCTGCTGCGAGTGATGCGAAGATAGCATCAGCTGTTTCGATGTTAGCAAGGAGGTCAGCTGTGCCACCTGCTTCGATAAGTGAGTTAGCAAGTGGAAGAAGTTCCTTGTAAGCAACCATGAGGTTGTACTTAACGTCGTAGATTCTTGAGTTGTAGTCTGCGAATTCATCTGTGCCAGCTGCAACTGCCTTAGCTTCTGCAAGAGCATCTGCGTATCTGCCCCATGTTACTGCTTCGTAATCTTCAGCAATAAGACCCTGAGCTTCAACGAATGCGATTTCCTTATCAAGGAAGTACTTATGGTCATTATCTTCACTGCTAGCTTCGTTAAGGAACTGCTTGTAGTATGCAAGACGTGATGTAAAGTCATCAGCATGAAGTCTTGTTGTAACAGGCATTACCCAATCGTTATGAGCTGCGATAGAAGCGTCGATTGCTGCCTGGTCATTCATCATCTTAGTAGCTTCAATACCAGCTGCGATGAATTCATTAGCTTCAGCGTCGATAAGTGCGTTAAGTTCTGCTTCACGGATACCTGAACCTTCGATGTAGTATGTATCCATGATTTCAGGACGAAGGTATGAACGATAGAGTGCTTCAGCATCTTTCTTAACATCGTTGTAGTTGAAGTATTCATAGAATTCATAGTCCTGGAAGTTGATTTCCTTACCATTCACGAAATCGTTGTCGATTTCAGCCTGAAGGGCTGTGATGTATGATGGAAGGTTTTCATCTTCAGCTGAAGCTGATGCCTGAGCATCTGCAAGAGCTTCTTCATAAGCTTCCTTAGCTGCTTCGAATCTTTCGATAGCTGCTGGGATGTATGGCTGAATTGTCTTAACGTAGTCAGTTGCTGCGTTACCATTAGCTTCAGTCATCATTGGGTATGTTGCACCGTAAACAATTGTCTTCCAAGCTTCGTTGTACTCATTGTAAATTGCTGGGTCAACACCCTGGTTAGCATGATAGTGATTATTTAAGTTTTCTGTATAGATATCATAGATATCATAGTCGTTATAGTAGATAAATTCGATTTCATATGTCTTATTATCTGAACCATAAGCAACTGCGATACGACCCATGTCATAAACGCCATATGGGAATTCTGTATCTGCTGTAACGCCAGGTGCTGCCTTGTAAAGGTAACCGTATGTATTTGTTGTACCATCCTTTGAAAGAGTGTTTGCAAAACCTGCGTCTGCATCAGCAGCTCTGAATGCAAAGTATGTTGCTGCGTTACCTGTCAAGTCATAATATGTTCTGTTGCCGTCACAGTCCTGGTCCCAGTCAGGAGCAGCGATTGTACCCTTGTTTTTAGATGGGTTAGATGTTGTAGCACCTACATAGAAGATATGAGCCTGGTAGTTTGTTACTGTATCATAGATATCTTCTGTGAACTGGAATCTACCAAAGTCATCTGTACCTGTGTAGTCTGTATCATCGTCTCCGCTCTTACGGCCGCTAAGGTTAGCGTCTTCGTACTGGTTAGAGAAGAGAACTGTGTATGATGTGTACTGTGTACCACCAATTGGCTGACCATCTTTACCTACATAGTCGTAAGCAATTGTGATAGTAGTAGCTTCTTCACCGTTGTATTTACCGCCAATCTTGATTGTAAGTGTTTCGTATGGAGAAACAATACCATCACCATAATCGAATGAAAGTGTATTTGTTGTTGCGTCAGCTGTAACTGACTTAATCTGAATGTCGTATGCGTGGTCTGTTACAGAAGAATTTCTGTGCTTTTCAAGCATACCAGCTGAGTTATTAAGAATCTTAATAAGTGTACTATTTGCATCGATGTTGCCACCTACTGCAACATTGTACTGGAATGCGTAGTCATTACCGTCACGGAATTCTGTCCAAATAACAGGGTCAGCAATTTCCTGTGGGTCCATTTTCCAACCGATAAACATGTTAAGGATTGGAAGAACAGTGTCAAGGAGACCATTGTTAACTGCTGTTGAAAGTGCTCCGAGAAGGTCACGAACAAGAACTGCAAGGTTACCCTGGTTTGCGAGTGAATCAAAGTCTGTCATTACTGAAGGAAGAAGAGCGAATGAACCGCCACCAACCTTGTCAAAGATTCCGTTTACAAGATTCTTAACAAGCTTTGCAAGCTGGTCAAGAACATTACCACTTCTGAAGTAGTTGTTAGGACCGTTGAATGCAAGAGTGTTGATAAGAGCATCCCAACGAAGGTCAACAAGACCAAGGATAAGGTCGTAACGAAGGAACTTTTCTACTCTTGTTGGATAATCTGCTGTTGTTGTGATTGTAAGAATTTCGTCAAGTGGAAGAAGACCAAAGAGAATCTTATCAAGTTTTACAAATGGATCCTGAGCTGTTGTCATGTCAACTGTAAGACCGTCAACTTCTACAAGGTTTTCCATCTTCCATGTCCATTCATAATCCTTATCAAGTGCCCAGTCGATTACATAGTCGAGCATGCCTTCCCAGTGAGCCTGGAGGTCTGCACCTGTCATGCCTGCTGCGTATGTCTTACCTTCCGGAGCGTAGCCTGAGTAAGCAACGAATGCATCCCATTCAGCTGTGCCTTCACCCATATCAGCGAATGCACGAAGGTATTCGAAACCAATGTTGATACCCATTGTAAGGATAACGTCGAACCAGTATTCACTATCTACACCTGTTACGAAGTTCTTACCACCGTCATTTTCACCAAAGTCTGTGTAAATAAGAGCGTCGAAGTTGTATTCAGGAACAAGGTATGCTGCGAATTCACGAACAGCTGCTGCAAGGATAGCACCAACTTTAGCACCTGAAGCAAGAATATCATCTGCTGAAGGAAGTGTCATTGATGGCATAAGAGCGTCAACGAGCTGTGCTGCGATACCTGTAAGAACTGTGTCATTTTCTTCTGCTATAAGAAGGTCGTAGTAGCATCTTGGGTTTGTTTCATAGTCAGAACCGAAGATGTGCTCTGGAGCAAGCTTAACAAATGTCTGAGCAAGAGCCTTAATGTTTGGAATAAGGTTTTCGTTGCCGCCAGAAACAAATGCAGGTTTTGTCCACTGAGCTGTGTCGCCAGAAACTGAATCTTCTGTCATAACGCTATCAACAAGAACTGTGTTAGCAACCTTAATAAGGAAGTTGTTAAGGTTGAGGAGAAGTCTGTTTGAAACGCTGTCATCATTTGAAGGAACGAACTGGTTCATGAAGTCGCCTGTGATTTCATATTCCCAGTTAATTACATCAAAGTAGTTGTTTGTAGCTGAAAGGTCTGCTACATAAACGTCATCGAGGTAACGGTAGTAGTGAACACCGTCAACGATAGCGTAGTCTGACCATTCAAATACATATTCACCCTGTTCTTCAGCGAAGATTGGGTCATTACCAAGGCCGGCAACTGCGTCTGTACCTGCTTTACCAATGTGTTTGAATTCAGCACCGAAGAATCCAGCAAGAGCTTTCTTAACTGAACCGTTAAGAACTACTGTTGCAAGCTTATCGAATACTGTAGGAATAAATGTGTAAAGAAGGTCACCGGCACTTACATTAGCATCTGAAAGCTTGATGTTTGATGTATCAAAGCCCTTAAGGAACTGAGAATCGTCATTGTACCACTTGAGTGTTTCTGTCCAAGTGTTCATAGCGTCATCAGTCTTTGTTGCTTTCCAAACATATGTTGTACCGCCTTCAACTTCAGGTTCAAGGTAGTATGTTTCTTCCTGTTCTACATATGTATAAGCTGTAAGAACTTTATCTGTCTTCTCTGAAGCCTTTGCTTCTTCAGCATCAACGATGTGATAAATCTTAAGAGTTGAGCCAGGAGTTGTGCCACTGATTACGTAAACACATCTTGGGTCAGAAGCAGCCGGTGTACCAGGAGCTGATGTACGGAATGGCATACCTGTATGTTCAGATGTCATGTTACCGTCAGCATCGTACTTAACTGTTGTGATTGACATATTGTCAGCAAAGAGTTTCTTAACTCTGTCGTTTACTGTTTCTTCAACTTTACCGCTACCCTTGCTGTTTGTGTCATATGTCTTGATAAGTGAAAGTGGGTCATCCCATCTTTCGATGAGTGGGAATACAAGGCCCTTAATAAGACCAGGAATGTCAGCGATAATGCTGAGGTCGAGGCTACCGATTGCACCACTTGCAAGACCGAGGTCAAGATTACCTGTGTTGATAACATCGTAAACGATACCTTTGTTATCATTAAGAACTGTTAAAAGCTCAGAAATGATATGAAGCTGGTCAACATTAGCACGCTTCATACCTGAATCCCAGTTGTCAAGGTCAAGGTCGCCAACAATACCGAGAAGACCACCAGCAAGACCTACAATCCAGTTGCCGAGAAGGCTCTTAGCGTTATCAACTGTACCGCAGAGAGCATCGATTGAACGAAGGTCAACAGTAAGTGACAATCCCATTACATTGAACAATGTACCAGGATTAAGATTTGCTTCTGCGAGAAGTGTATCGAGCGAGTCAAAAATGATAGATGTTCTTTCTTCTGTTGAAAGTCTTGTTACCTGACCATAAGGTGAGTAAGCATTAAGAGCTTCCAATTCAGCAACAGTCTTATAATTAGCCTTAGCTGCTGAACCCATTACAGAAAAAGCTGAAAGAGCAAGAACAACTGCAAGAACAACGCTCAACAATTTTTTCATTTTGTTCATAAAATTTTTCCTCCTATTAATTTTTGCATACTATTATATATGCAATTCAAATAGTTCCCCATAATTTTTTTACATCGCCACGGGAGAGGCGATACGAGAGCATCAATTCCTTACTCTCTGACCCAGCCGTATAATCTTAATGTTATACGTGCAGAGCTCGACAAATGTGCTCTATGTTACCCGGACTGTCTTCACACCGCTTCCGCTAATCAATTGAAAAGCCACGGCGGAAGACTGATGATACACACCCGAGTATTACCTTAGGATGTGCATCACTAATAGGCTAACGAAGTGTCACTTTCTAAAAAATTAGGCACTTCACCCATTACACCATTCCTATGGTTGTAACAATTATACAAACATTTTCTTAAAATTGCAAGTCCTAATTAACAAAAATTTTGAAATTTTTACACTTTATATAAAATTATTTTTATGTTTTGTGCAATTGGTCAAAAGGAGATTTGAAAACTCGTCAAAAAGTCTGTTTTTTTCCCTTCTTTGTCAATTTTATATGTTTAATATGTCGAATTTTGTCTATATTAATCCGTTTTAGTGTACATTTTTATACTTGTTTGTTGATTATCTGCTTTGGTACACTATATCTTGTATGTGCCATTTTTACAAGGTCAATTTGTGGAAGATAAGCAGGGGATAGCACCGATAAATTGGAGTTTATCGGGGAATTAATATAGAACAACATATCTTGTAGGGGACGATGCCCACATCGTCCCGTTCTAAAGTGTGCTATTGACCGACTGCGGGACGATGTGGGGTGCGGGTGTCCGGTGGACACCTCTGCGAAGCAGAAGCACCGACCGAACCGGCAGATGAGACTCATCGTCCCCTACGATTCATATCCATTTTAATAATTAAAAGAGCCCGACAAATTATAATTTTCACCTCATCCAAAATCATCATAATATATTTGTTTTGTGTATTGCATTTTAGAAGATAATAACATATAATTTGTATATAAAATTATTCGGGAGATGTCACAGATGAAAAGATTTAAAATTAACCTTGAATATACGGTTGACAAGATTCTGTACAAGACAAATGTCTTTGAAACTGAACATTTCAAAATTGAACAAGTTGCAACCGAAAGCCATATCAAGCTTCAGATAAAGCCTGTTGTTCCTATAGAAAAAGTCAAATTCACTATGACAGTGCCTTATGATTTCCGTAGTAATGACAGAATTTTCCTTAATGGTTATCAGAGCTGGACTGAGTGTCGTGAGCATTTTATTGACGATGAACCAATCCGTCTTAACATGAAGCAGGAAGCACTTCGCAGAGTTACACCATCATCATCCTATGGTGACTATAATTTCGTAAAATATGACCGTAGAAAAGGTTGTTTCCATGGTTTTTCTTACGGTTATGTGCGCAACGGTAAGGACTTCAATCTCTTCGGCTCTTTGAGTGAAAAATTCGGTTACACAATCATCCGTATGAATGTACCTGACAGAGAAATTATCTTTGAGCGTGACCTTGAAGGTGTTACTATCAGTGACGAATACACTCTCATTGATGTAATTCACTATAAGGGTGAAGAAAATCAGGTTTATGACAAATACTTTGAAACCATGAACATTCAGAAGCCGAGAGTTGGCAGAACAAACGGTTATACAACATGGTACAACTATTATCAGAATATTACTGAGGGCATCGTTACAACTGACCTTGAAGCTCTTTCAAAGGTTAAGTCAAGAATCGATATTTTCCAGATTGACGACGGATATCAGACTGCTGTTGGTGATTGGCTCAGTATTGATAGCAATAAATTCCCTAACGGAATGAAATTTATTGCTGACAAAATCCACGAAAAGGGAATGAAAGCCGGACTCTGGCTTGCTCCTCTCTCTTGTCAGATAAAATCTCAGATTGCAAAAGAGCATCCTGACTGGCTTATCCATGACAACAAGGGTAAAAAGGTTACCTGTGGCTTTAACTGGGGCGGTTTCTATGGCCTTGATATAGAAAAAGAAGAAGTAAGGGATTATATCCGCAACTTCTTCAATGTGGTCCTCAATGATTGGGGCTATGATATGGTCAAGCTTGATTTCCTATATTCTGCCTGTATTGTACCGAGAAACGGAAAATCCCGTGGTCAGTTAATGTGTGAGGCTATGGATTTTATCCGTGAATGTGTAGGTGACAAGCTTATTCTCGGCTGTGGTGTGCCACTCCATCCTGCATTCGGCAAGGTTGATTACTGCCGAATCGGTGCTGACATCGGTCTTGTATGGGACGGCTTCAAGATGGCTCTTGAGGATGTCTGCACTCGTACAACTCTCTGGAATACAATCTTCCGTCGCGGACTTAACGGCAGAGCATTTGCTAACGACCCTGATGTTTTCCTTCTTCGTGACAACAATATGAAAATGGGCTTTTCACAGAGAAAAATTTCTGCAACCGTTAACCACATTTTCGGCTCACTTCTTTTCACAAGTGACAATGTGGGTGACTACAATGGTGAAAAGATGGATGTTTTGTTAAATATCTTTAACAACTCTCAGCCTGAATTACTTTATGCAGAATTTCTTCCTGATGACATACTTGAAATCAAGTATATTGAAAACGGTGAGACAAAGCGTCTTTGCTTTGACTCTGCCACAGGGGAGCTTATGTGATAAACTCCTGACCTATTCGTCTTATTTTTAAACTGACCTCGACTTCGTAATTGCTGTTTTGCAAAACGGAGTCGAGATTTTTTTGTGCTTTTTTATAAAAATCCTGTTCATCCCTGTAAAGCAAACGGGCAAGTCCCACTGCGTCACTGTTATATTTTTCGTAAAGAGTATAAAGCATCTTTTCCGTATTATTTTTTATATATTTTTCTCCGCCTATCCTGATTTCGTCGATTTCTTTTCTTTCCATCATGACAGAAACTCCACCACTCACTTCACAGACATCTGCCTGAAGTTTGATTTTAATATTGAAATATGGTTTTCCCTCTTTAATTGACACTTTTCTTTTTGTGTCTGCATCAACAATATTAAGGGAAACTTTTTTACCGTCACTAAAATCATAGGCAAGGGCTGTGTTATTCACCCGATTATAAAGCATATTCAGAAAAACTGTTTCTTCTTTCGTGATTTTTTCACGATATCGGGTGTTGTTAAAAAGTGCTGTGCCGGTTATTTCAACGGTTTTTTCATCTTCATTTTCCACAAGGGATAACAAGGGAAGAGCAAAATCCTTTGTACCCGAATTATATCGGTTAATAAGGTCAAACAACTGCATATTGAAAATTCTTGCATCATACTCATAGGAGCTTATTCCTGTCTCAATACTCCCGGCACTTATATATTCCTGACCATTTTTTGCAGTGAGAATTTCCCCGGCAGAATTTCGGGCAGCAGCAATATAAACAGAGGAGCTGTTTTCCACATCACGGACAAAAAAGTCAATCACATCCGCCATATTCTCCTCCGTTACACTTTTACCGAGAATTATAATCCGATTTTGTGAATAAAGAGGGATTTTACCCTCGTCTTCCGTCACAGCTTTAAGTGCTGAATATATGGTATCACCCTGAGTTTTATACACCTTCAAAGGTGGTTGCGACGCACCGTCGGAGGATGTTGCCGACTGAGCATTTGTGTCAATTGCCTGAATGGTGACAGAGTATTTTTCATCCCTCAGAATATCTATGCCAATCCCCTGAATTACAAGTCTGTTACGTATATCCTTTTTGTAAATTTCCTCCGAATTAAAGGTATAAAAGGCAAGTACAAAGGCTAACAGGACTATTAGTGCTTTTCGCATTTTTCACTCCCCCTTTTCCTTAAAACCAAGGTCAATAACGGAATAAGCATAACCACAAAGCCTGTTATGATAATCTTTATTTTACTGTCATCAATCAAGGTGAACAGTTCAATCCTTTGGGATATAATCAGATTCGCAATTATGGTTAAAATTCCGATTACAATAATATAATGACCCTGCTTGAATCTGCCGAAATACCTTGCTAGAAGCTCTGACTGTAAATATATGAGCAACCCCGCTTTGATAAATGCGCACATAATCCACACACCGGTAAAAACAGCATCAAGGCGTGTAAACATTGCGAATTCCGCAAGGGATGCCATAGTGTGAAAAGGAAACATCTGAGTTGATGCAAAATTCCCCATAACTGTACAGGCAAAGAAAAACATAACCGCCATTAAGAGCACCTGTGAAAAAAGCCAGATGAAATATCCCTTTCGGTATTTTCCCGTAACCCGAGGCATCATAAGTGCAATTATTCCGTATTCCACCGTCTGTCCCACCGAATCAACCGCAACCTTTACAACGGGAGTTACACCCTTATAAAAAATCGGTGTTAAATTGAGCAAATCCACCTTGTCGGTTAAAGTGAGCATTATAAAAATCAATGCGGGAATCACAAAAACAGCGGACACAACCGAGCTTCGTCCCAAGGCTTCAAGCCCTGCGTATGCACCATAGCAACAGAGAATAATTGCAAAAACCAGAATATATTCCACATCTGTTTCAGGAAAAACAATAGTCCCTGCAAAAAGGTCAAGTCGGGCAATTGTCACCACAGTAAAATAGAAAAAATACAGTACGAAAACTACGGAAACAATTTTCGCAAGTGCTTTTGACCTGTTTTCAATGATTTCAATAAGATTTTTCTCTCCCTGCTTTTTATAAAGAAAATACAAGGGAATCATCATAAGCGTGCCCACAGCAATTCTGAATACGGGTTGCACAAGCATATCGGAAAGACGGATATTTTCCGTATATGATGAGAGATATGTGACCGTTGTCAATGTCCTTGTGAGAAAAAGCATTATAAAAAACTGAAAGGAGCTTATATTTTTTGATTTTGTCATTTTTTGGTCTCCATCTTTTTGGTTTCCATTCTCCGTTTACCCATTGTTTTCCAATCTGCACGAAAAATCATATCACGAAATGACCCCGACCTTGTTGGTGAAAGCGGTGATGTGAAAGGCACTCCATAGGGATTAATTGCCGAAATATTTACTAAAACTCCTGCAAAGCAGAGCATTATTCCGTAAATCCCCGTAAGTCCGCCAACGATAATAAAAGCAAATCTCAAAACTGCCACAGGCTCATAGAGCGTTGAAACAACAAAGGAGCTTACTGCAGTAAGTCCCACCACAATGAGCATAGGTGCAGAAAGAATACCTGCCGTTACAGCCGACTCACCGATTACCAATGCACCAACTATGGAAATCGCGTGACCGACGGATTTGGGCATACGAAGTCCTGCTTCGCGGACAATTTCGTAAACAAGATGAATAAAAAGTGCCTCAAACATTACCGGTAAGGGTGTACGGCTCTCCTGACCCGTTATTCCGAAAATCATCGTTTCGGGAATTATTTCCTGATGAAAAGTGCAGACTGCAACATAAAGCCCGGGCAAAAAAACACTGAAGGCAAACGAAATAAATTTAAGCATACGGATAAAAGTGGCATAATATGGTCGTTTCAGATAATCATCCATTGAGTGAAAATGCTCAATAAAAAGATACGGCACAATAAGTGCATTGGGAGTACCGTCAACGATTATACATATTTTACCCTCACTGATTTTTGCAGTCAGCACATCGGGTCTTTCCGTAAATCCCACACCGCTGAATATTGACGGATGTTCAGTATCGAGAAAGCTTTGCATATATCCTGAACCAAGCACTGTGTCAACCGTAGCTTTTTTCAGTCTTTCCACCACATTCTGAAGCATTTTCTTGTCCACTCGGTCAGACATATAGCACACACAGGCACGAGTCTTTGTGGTTGCACCGATTTCCACAATCTGAGTTTTAAAAACAGGATTTCGCACGCGACGACGAATCATAGTCACGTTATCCTTGAAGCTCTCAACAAAAGCCTCTCTTGAGCCTCTTTCCTGCATTTCTGTAGAAGGCTCTAAAACGGCTCGTTTCGGGAAGCCCTGAACACCGAACATCACCGCAAAATGCGAGTCCTCCGTAAGCATTATAATGCTTCCGTAAATAGCCTCACGAATTGCTTCGTCAATATCGGT
Source organism: Candidatus Fimenecus sp. (assembly GCA_045533355.1). Lineage (GTDB taxonomy): Bacteria > Bacillota > Clostridia > Oscillospirales > Acutalibacteraceae > Fimenecus. Next base: position 2,746 of record JAZSHP010000044.1, on the reverse strand, counting down.
TGTAATTGATTTATCAATACTTGCCGATACTCTGTCAGCAGCAGAATGAATAAGTCTGTCACCTTTTTCATCCTTAAAATCCGCTTCGATTATGGGCAGAATTACCTGTTCGGTGGCAAGAAGACTATTGCACATTCCGTCAACCATAATAAAGTAGATTTCCTTGCCCTGAGTACTGTATTTTCTGTATTTCACATCAAAGGCATCTCCGAATTGAGCCTTGAAATATGCTATATTTTTCTTTAAATCAGTATCTATAAGCTTTTTCTCATCGTTACTCTGAACCGGCACGGTTATTTCCCCGACTTTTTTCTCATACCAATTTTCACTCATAAAAAAATCACCACTCTTATCTTTTGCCAATGTTTACAGAATATTACTACTCTTTAAGGCAAAAATAAAAATGGTGATTTTATGTTTGTAACTTTAATAAGAACTGTAATTTTGTATATTTTCGCAATTGTCAGTATCCGTGTAATGGGAAAAAGGCAGATTGGCGAATTACAGCCCTCCGACCTTGTTGTGACACTACTCATTTCGCAGATAATCTCAATTCCCATTCAGGACACGGACATTCCCCTTGTAAACACTATTATTCCCATACTTTTACTTGTGGGCTTTGAGATAATCACATCCGCACTGAATATGAAAAGCATTAAATTCCGCAGTCTTATGCAGGGACATCCGGTTGTAATAATAAATGACGGAAATCTTGACCAGAAGCTACTAAAGGATTTGCGATTTACTGTTGATGATTTGCTTGAATCCTTGCGTCAAAAGGATGTTTTTGATATTTCTCAGGTACAATATGCAATTGTTGAAACCAACGGACAGTTAAGTGTTCTTTTAAAGCCTGAAAACGACACTGTTACCCGTGAAGATTTGGACCTTTCCCCTGCTCCGCAAGGATATAAATGCCCCGTAGTCATTGACGGAAAGATTGTGGAAGATGATTTTAAAATCTGCAATACCAACACCGAAAAAATCAATAAAATCATTAAAAAAGAGAAATTGCAAATTAAGGAAATACTCCTTATGACCGTTGATAGCGTAGGAAATCATACCATCATCAGAAAGGACAATCAATGAAACGAGTTATAATCGCACTCCTTGCAATATCCTTTGCCTTTGTTATTTCATTTACAGGATATTTTCTTGTGGAAAATTGCTGTAAGGAGCTGGAAATAAGTCTTGCAGATATCTGTAATATAGCACAGAATAACCACAAGGAAAAGGCTCTAGACAAATCCGAAAAATTAGTAAAAACCTGGGAAAAGGTTCACGGCACAGTCGAAAGCTTTATCCGTCACGAAGAAACCGACAAGCTTGAGGAATTAATAAAAAGCCTTCCCGTATATGCCGAGCAAGGCAATATGGACAGACTTGAGCAACAGGCAGATTTGGCAATGGACGAATTGCACCATTTAATCCGTAGCGAAAAACCGCTAATAAGCAATATTTTTTAATCTATATGAAAATGGCAAAACAAAAAAACCTTCCGCTTGTAACCGAAAAGATTACAGACAGAAGGTCTTAGCTTTGCTATATAACTATTATTCAGTGATAACACGGTTGTGGTTATCGCAAAGAACATAGTAGTTGTAAATTGGAACGAAATATACGAGTAAGAGAACGATTGGGCTATCTGAAGGAGCTACATTAACACCTTTAGCTTTTGCGATCTCTGTAATCTGGTTGAAATACTGATACATCCAGATGAAAGTAAAGATACCACAAGTAACCATACCAAGAAGGAAAGCTGGAAGGAAATCCATAATCTTCTTGCAACCGTAACGCTCAGCCTCTGTATTAGCATCCTTTGCCATTGAATAGAGCATATAAAGTGCATATAGTCCGCAAGTTACGATACTGAGAAGGAATGTAGGTACAAATTCAAACTTCTTATAGTTGTTCATAACAATTTTCTCCTTTCATAGATTTATGAATATAGAATAACAAACAAAAACTTAAAAGTCAAGAAATTGCGACAAATAAGTGTACTTTTTTTGTTGCATTTCGTCTTTTTTCTTGTGTTGATAAATGAATTGTGATAAAATCTTTTTTGTAAATTTTATCAGGAGGCAGAGAATGTTATCCGTAAATATAACCAAGGAACAAAAAAAGCGAATCGCAAGGCTTTTAGTAGGCTATTCCCTTGTTGTTGTGGGCGTAGCTATAATATATTTTCTCTCTACAAAGGGCTTCAGACTCTTTTGCATTTTCAACGAAATAACCGGTCTGCTATGTCCCGGATGCGGAAATACCCGTGCTGCACTTTCAATTCTGCGACTGGATTTCGCCTCGGCATTTTCATACAATCCACTTTGCTTTCTTGAGTTCTTTTTTATTGGTTGGACAATTATAATTTCAAGTATAAATTACATAAAAGGAAATGGCTTTAACTACAAATCTCCTTGCAAGATTTTTGATTTAATTATAATGATTATCGTACTTGTATGGGGTATTGTCAGAAACATTCCGGGACTCATCTGAAAAGCTTAATTTAATATAAAAAAGCAGTTCTTACGAGTAGGTTTGCTAAGGACAGAAAAAGAGGTAATACGGATGTCCGTATTACCTCTCATTTTTTAGCACTTACACCTCTGGTGGTGAGTAAGTGCGCTATTAAAATTTATTTTTTTGCTTTGATTGTTTTCAATGAAGAAATAAGCATCCTTCTGATAGCTCCGCAATCATTATGTAACTTTTTATAATTTTCTTCAGACAAGCAATCAGTTTCAAAAAG
>JAZSHP010000093.1:0-17537 GCA_045533355.1 Candidatus Fimenecus sp. | reverse complement strand
GATGTTGTTGAGGATACGCCTTATACAATTGAACAGTTACAAGAGGATTTCGGTGAAGAGGTAGCAGTTTTAGTAGACGGTGTTACAAAGCTCGGTCAGGTTCAGATTAATTCAAGTGAAGCAAAGGAAGAGGCACAGGCGGAAAATATCCGTAAAATGCTTCTTGCTATGTCAAAGGATATCCGTGTTATTATCGTTAAACTTGCTGACCGTGTGCATAATATGAGAACATTACAGTTTATGCCACCGCAAAAGCAGAGGGATAAGGCTCTCGAAACACTCGAGATTTTTGCACCTATTTCCCATCGTCTCGGTATCCGTTCCGTAAAGGAAGAGCTTGAGGACCGAGCAATCCGTTTCCTTGACCCTGTGGCTTATGAGGGAATTGAGAAAAATCTTAAAAAATCCAACGATTCAGGTAATGATTTCCTTGAAAGCATTAAGGAAAAAATCGGAACAAGAGTAAGACAGACTGTGCCTCAGGCTCAAATCAGCGGACGAATCAAATCTGTTCACGGTATTTACCGTAAAATGTATATGCAGGGCAAACAGTTTGACGAGATTTACGACATTTATGCTGTCCGTATTATTGTTGACAGTGTAATTGACTGTTATAACTGTCTTGGTATTATTCACGATATGTACAATCCTTTGCCGGGTCGTTTTAAGGATTATATTTCAACACCAAAACCAAATATGTATCAGTCACTTCATACCACATTGATTGGTAAAGAGGGAACACCTTTCGAAGTGCAGATAAGAACATGGGAAATGCACCGTACGGCTGAATTCGGTATCGCAGCCCATTGGAAATACAAGCTTGGTGTTTCAGGCGGAAAACAGAGCTTTGACCAGCGTCTTCAATGGATTCGTGAAATGCTTGAAACTCAGCAGGAAACAGGTGACGCAAGAGAGCTCGTTTCTACAATCAAAACTGACCTTATTACCGACGAGGTATTTGTATATACACCAAAGGGTGATGTTATCAATGTTCCTGTGGGCTCAACTGTAATTGACTTTGCTTATGCTATTCACTCCGCAGTCGGTAACAAAATGACGGGAGCAAAGGTTGACGGACGAATTGTGCCAATTGATTATGTAATCAAAACAGGTGAAATCGTCGAAATTCTTACATCCTCTCAGCAGGGTAAAGGTCCAAGCCGTGACTGGCTCAATATTGTAAAAACAAGTCAGGCAAAGAGCAAAATCCGTTCCTGGTTCAAAAAGGAAAAACGAGAAGAAAATATTATTGAGGGTAAGGCTGAAATTGAACGTGAGTTCAGACGAAATTACATCCGTCTTTCCGATGAAGATTATCAGAAGTTTATTAAAAGACTTGCAGAGCGTCAACGAATGGAAAATATTGACGATTTCTATGCTGCAATCGGCTATGGCGGACTTTCCGTTAACCGAATGATGCCTTATATCAAAGAGGAATATCAGAAAAATTACGATAAAAGTCGTCAGGAAATCAAAGTTGTTACCGTTAAGGATAACTCAAAGAAGAATAAAGACGGAGTCACCGTTGAGGGAATTGATAACTGTCTTATCAAGTTCTCCCAGTGCTGTAATCCGCTTCCCGGTGACAATATTATCGGCTTTATAACCCGTGGCCACGGTGTTTCAATTCACAAAAGAGATTGTACAAATGTGCCGAAGGATGTAGCTAATTGTGCCGAACCTGCAAGATGGGTTAATGCATATTGGAATCAGAATGTCCGTGAGGAATACAAGGCAACACTTCAGCTTACCTGTCTGTCCCGTGTGGGTCTTATGGCAGAGGTTGCAATGCAGGTTGCAAATATGCGAGTTAATATCACAAGCATCAGCACTCACGAAATGAAAGACGGCAGAGCAATCATTGAGCTTACAGTTAATGTAAGTGGCATTGACCATCTTAAAAATTTGATTTCAAGAATAGAAAAGATAGACGGAATTTTATCAGTTGAAAGATAACAGTTTGGTTAAAATTCCCCACAGCACATTTTTTGCTCGGGGCAGTATCTTCATACGGCACCACTCACTGCAAAATGCACTGTGAAAAATTTTTCCTCAAACTTGTGGTTTTTGTTACAAAACCCAATGTTGAACAGTTAAATCAACTAATGAAAAAGGATTTATAATATGAAAGCAGTAATTCAAAGAGTATCAAATGCAAGTGTCACTGTGGACGGTGAGCTTGTTTCAAAGATAGGAAAAGGCTATCTTATTCTGCTTGGTGTTATGGATGATGATACCGAAGCAGATGCCGAGGTTTTGGCTCGTAAAACATCAACTCTTCGTATTTTTGAGGATGATGAGGGCAAAATGAACCTTGATATACAGAATGTGGATGGTGAAATTCTCGCAGTTTCACAGTTCACTCTCTGTGCAGATGTGAAGAAGGGTAACAGACCTTCCTTCTGTCATTCTGCACATCCTGACAGAGCCGATGAGCTGTACGAATATTTTTGCAATCAGCTTCTTGCAAACGGTGTGAAAAATGTAGAAAAAGGTGTTTTTGGTGCGGATATGAAGGTTGAGCTTCTCAATGACGGACCGGTTACAATCCTTTATGACTCAGAAATATGGAGGAAGAAGATATGATAACGGTAGAAAAGCATTTAGCAATAATGGACGATGGTTTTACAACAAACACTTATATTGTTACTGATGTAGAAACAGGCGAAGTAGCCGTTGTTGACCCGTCACTTCCCGAAGAAAGTTTAATAGAAAAACTCCGTGGTAAAAATGTAAAATACATTCTTTTCACTCACGGTCATTTTGACCACACCTGTGGTGCAAAAATGGTTAAGGAAAATACAGGTGCAAAGGTTGTTATTCATACGGAAGATGAAGAAATGCTTCACGATATAAGCAAGAATGAATTTGAAATGAACTGTATGGGTTATGATTTTCCTGAAATTGATGCCGATATTCTTACAGAAGACGGCACAGAGCTTATGCTCGGTAACACAAAAATAACAGTTATGCACACACCCGGTCACTCAAAGGGTGGTGTCTGCTACCTTTTCAAGGAAGATGCAGTTATGTTTTCAGGCGATACACTTTTCCGTCTTACAGCAGGACGAACCGACCTTTATGGCGGTAACGGTCGTCAGGAGCTTCGTTCACTTGCAAAAATCGGTGAATTAGAAGGGGATTACAAGGTTTATCCAGGTCACGAGGGAGATACTACTCTCGATTTTGAACGAGAGAATAATCGCTATATGAGAACAAGATTAAGAAAAAAACAAAATTCTTAATGTATTGCTAATTGTCATCATACAGATTCCAGATAGCAACAGAGCGTAATATATCTGTCAGAGTACGTTATAAGTAAACCATTCAGGAAAGAGGTAGAAAATATGATTACAGTAGAGAAGCATTTAGCAGTTATGATTAATGGCTTTACAACAAATACCTACATTGTCACAGATGTAGAAACAGGTGCAACCGCTGTTATTGACCCGTCACTTCCTGAAAAAACATTACTTGAAAAACTTTCAGGTAAGGATGTGCAATATATTCTTTTTACTCACGGACATTCTGACCACAGCTGTGGTGCAAAAATGGTAAAGAAAAATACCGGTGCAAAGACTGTGATTCATAAAGATGAAGAAGAAATGTTTCATGACATTAAAAAGAATGAATTTGAAGTGAATTGTGACTTGTTGGATGAAGACTTTCCGGATGTGGAGATAGATATTTTGACAGAAGATGGCACAGAGCTTATGCTTGGTAATACAAAGATTACGGTTATGCACACCCCGGGACACTCAATGGGTAGTGTTTGCTATCTTTTTATGGAAGACAAAATTATGTTTTCAGGTGATACACTTTTCCGTCTTACAGCAGGAAGAGTTGACTTTTATGGCGGTGATGCCCGTGAAGAGCTTCGTTCACTTGCAAAAATCGGTAAATTAGAAGGGGATTACAAAGTATATCCCGGTCACGAAGAGGATACAACCCTTGACTTTGAACGTAAAAACAACCAATATATGAGAACTCGTTTCAGAAAAGAAAAATGATAAAATTACTTGTAATAAATCATAAATTCCATTACGAAATGGAAAAGCTTGTGAGAATTTTTATGCCGGATGTGAAGATTCAGGTGGTCTATGAAGATTGTGATGATTTTCACATTTGTACATCTGTAGCTGACGAAATCAAGGTCATTATTAATTTTGATGATTTCAAAAAAACTCTCACAGCTCCACTTTGTGATGACAATGAGATGCAGATGGGCAGAATGGTGTATTCACTTATGGGTGAATTCACAGGATTTTACCCTAAATGGGGTGTCCTTACGGGTGTTCGTCCCTCAAAGCTTCTTATAAATACAGAAAAACAGCTGGGCAGAGAAAAAACAGAAGAATATTTCAAGAATGATTTGCTTGTAACTCAGGAAAAATTCCGTCTTGCAAGAGAGGTTGCCGATTGGGAAGAAAAAATCATCGGCACAAGTGGTGAAAAATCATTCAGCCTTTATATTTCAATTCCCTTCTGTCCTTCAAGATGCAGTTATTGCTCATTCGTTTCTCATTCCGTTGAGAATGACAAGGCACGAAACCTTTTGCCACAGTATGTGGAATTGTTAAGTGAGGAATTGAGAATAACAGGTGAAACAGCCAAAAAAATTGGCGTAAATCTTGAAAGCATCTATATCGGTGGCGGTACTCCCACAACTCTATCGGCAGAGCAACTTGAAATCGTAATAAATGCAATTAAAAACAATTTCGATTTGAATTCCTGCCGTGAATTTACAGTTGAAGCAGGTCGTCCCGATACAATCACAGAAGAAAAGCTTTATGTGTTAAAGAACAGTCCTGTTGACAGAATAAGCATAAATCCCCAGACCTTCAATGATTCTGTTTTGCAGACAGTGGGCAGACGACATAGCGCAGAGGATACAGTGAAAATTTTTGAACTTGCAAGAAAAATCGGATTTGATAATATAAATATGGACTTGATTGCAGGACTTCCCACGGATACTGTTGAGGGATTTCGTCATTCTCTTGATACTGCAATACACCTTGACCCTGAGAATATAACTGTCCATACTCTTGCGGTGAAACGCTCGTCATCAATCGGACAGAATTCTCCGAAAATTGCAGTCCTGAATGCAAATACAGCCTCACAGATGCTTTCTTATACTTACGAAAAATTATACGAGAAGTATCATCCCTATTATATGTATCGTCAGTCAAAATCTGCAGGTGCACTTGAAAATGTGGGTTGGGCTAAGGAAAAAAGAGAATGCATCTACAACATTTTTATGATGGAGGAATGTCATACAATTCTCTCCTGTGGCGGTGGTGCTGTAACGAAGCTTAAAGCTCCAAAGGGTGACGAAATTGAGCGTATCTTCAACTTTAAATATCCGTTTGAGTATATTTCAGGTTTCAGTCAGCTAATAGAAAGAAAGAAAAGAATAACCGAATTTTATGATACATACAAATAATTGAATAATTTGGTGAGGTATTGTAAATGGAAAAAATAAATAATAAGCTTGAATATATCAACGAAAGAGCTGTCGCAGACCCCATAGGCTTTATTGCGGAGTGTGAAAAAAAATATCAGAATATAATCGACAGCATCGTTGACAGGATTATCACCGAAGAGGGCAGAGAGATTGTAATGCTCGCAGGTCCTTCGTCAGCGGGAAAAACCACAACTGCAAGGAAAATAAAAGAGGGACTTTCCCGAAAAGGTGTTAAAACCTATGTTTTAAGCCTTGATGATTTTTATCTTAACCGCGAGGATATTCCTTATCTTCCCGATGGTACTCAGGATTACGAAACTGTTTATGCCCTTGATTTGGAGTGCCTTGAAAAGGACTTGAATTTACTTCTTCAGGGTGAAACTGTTAAAGCCCCAATCTTCGATTTTACAACGGGCAGACGAAGTGATACTGAGTTTAATGAAATTACCTTAGGTGACGAGGATGTTGTAATTATTGAGGGACTTCACGCCCTGAATCCTGTGATTACGGAAAAAGTTAAGGGTAAGCTTTTGAAGGTTTATATAAATGTTTCCTCAAGAATTTACGACGAGAATGGTGATATTCTTTTAAATAAGAGAAATATGCGTTTTATACGCAGAATGATTCGTGACTACAAATTCCGTGCAAGTAGTGTGGAAAACACATATAAGCTCTGGAGAAATGTTACGGCAGGTGAGGATAAATATCTTTTCCCATTCCGTGACAAAGCAGATATTAAGGCGAATACAATCCATCTTTATGAATCCTGTGTTCTGAAGCATCAGGCACTGTCACTTCTGAAAAATTGTGAAGTGACGGATGAATTCCGTGAAGATGTGAACAAGCTTTGCAAAGCATTGGAAAAATTTAATGATATAGATGAAAATAATGTACCTCGTGATTCGTTGCTTCGCGAATTTTTAGGTGCATAATCCCTCAGAAGGAGTGATAAAATTGGCAGAAAAACAAAGAAAAAACCAAACACTATTGAATGGTGCATTGGTTCTGAGTCTGGCAACAATTATTGTTAAGGTAATCGGTGTTGTCTATAAAATTCCTCTTTCCAATATGATAGGAACTGTCGGCAGAGGATTTTTTGACTCAGCCTACAACCTTTATGTCCCGATTTATACAATTTCTATGGCGGGACTTCCCGTTGCAATTTCAAATATGGTTTCAAAAGCCGTTGCAAAAGGATTGTATCGTGATGTAAAAATTATCTATAAGGTTGCAAAACGATTATTCCTTACAGTTGGTATATTGGGAACTGTGGCAATGCTTATTCTTGCTTTCCCTTATGCTCTTTCTGCAAAGAATATGGATGTGCTTCCTGCAGTTTTCGTAATCACTCCGTCCATCTTCTTCTGTTGCTTTATGTCAAGCTATCGCGGATATTACAACGGGCTTTCAAATATGACACCGACAGCTATTTCTCAGGTTTTTGAGGCAGCGGGTAAATTGATTTTCGGACTTGTGTGTGCAAAGGCAGTTATAAGCTATGGCTATTCAAGATTTGAGCAAGGACTTACAGTTTTTGGTCAGACTGTTGCAAATGAAAGTGAAGCACTCAGTGCGATTTATCCTTATGCTGCTGCAGGTGCTGCCGCAGGTGTTACAATAGGTACTGTAATCGGTCTTGTTTACCTTATTATTCTTCATAAGGTGAAGGGTGACGGAATTACAAAGGCAGAGCTCACAGCTGCTCCAAAGCCGGAAAATGCAAAGGGTGTTGCAGGCAAGCTTCTTAAGTTTGCAATCCCTGTTGCAATCAGCTCATTGGTATTCAGCGTTACAAATCTTATTGACTCAATTACAATCCAGAATCGTCTTGAGCATATGATTCTCAATAATATGGATTATATAAGAAATCTTTATAGCACAGAGCTTATAGGAATTCTTGATTCCGATGTTAAGAATTTCCTTTACGGTGCATATTCATTGTCAACAGACTTCAGAAATCTTATTCCGTCTCTTACAATGACACTCGGTATCAGTGCAATTCCTACTCTTTCTGCAGCCTGGGCAATCAAGGACAAGAAAAATGTGAGAGTTGCAATTGAATCAGTTATGAGAATCACAATGCTTGTTGCAATGCCTTGCGGTATTGGTATGGGTGTGTTGGCTCAACCGATTCTCGCAACCTTCTACGGTAGCGGTGAGGCTGCAAGTGGTGTTTCAATAGCTGCACCTGTACTTACTGCTTATGGCTTTACAATTTTCCTCATTGCACTTTCACAGCCTATGACAAATATGCTTCAGGCACTTGAAAAAACAAAGGTTCCGCTTGTTTCATTGTCAGCAGGTGCAATTGTAAAGCTTATTGCAAACTTCATTTTCGTTTCAATCCCAAGCCTTAATGTAAATGGTGCAGTTATCGGTACAGTGCTTTGCTACATTGTTATCGGCACTATTAACTTTGTTGCATTGATTAAGGTGACAAAGGTAAAAATTGATGTGTTATCTGTTTTTGTAAAGCCTATTATAGGTGGTGTGTTCTGTGGCGTAGGTGCTTATATGACCTATGGCTTGTGCAACAGATTCATTCCTGAATTCTCACTTAAGGGTATTCTGTGCCTTGGAATGGGAATCGGTTGTGGTGGTCTTGTGTACTTAATTTCCATACTTTTAGTTAAGGGAATAGCAAAAGATGACGTAATTATGCTTCCAAAGGGAGAAAAAATTGCAAAAATACTTGCAAAATTTGGATTTATAGAGTAAAATAAGAGGGAACATTATGATTGAGAACTTTCAGTTTAAAGAAAACTATGATGTAAATGACCTGGTTGACATTGTCCAGATTCTTCGTTCTCCCGGGGGTTGCCCTTGGGATATGGAACAGGACCACAAGTCAATTCGTCGTGATTTTCTCGAAGAAACCTATGAGGTAATCGAGGCAATCAATAAGGACGATAAGGATTTGCTTTTGGAAGAGCTTGGCGATGTTTTGTTGCAGGTTGTTTTCCATACACAAATTGAAAGGGAAAAAGGTACTTTCCAGCTTTCAGATGTTGCTGACGGAATCTGCAAAAAAATGATTGAGCGTCATCCTCATGTTTTTGGTGATGTTAATGCCACTACCAGTGAACAGGTGCTCGAGAATTGGGACGTTATTAAAAAGCGTACAAAGCAGCAGAAAAGTCAGACTGAATCAATGAATTCTATTCCTCGTGAATTTCCTGCGCTGATGCGTGCCGATAAGGTCCAGAAAAAAGCCTCGAAGGTGGGCTTTGACTGGGACAGTGTTGACGGTGCTTTCGATAAGGTCAGTGAAGAACTCCTTGAGTTGAAACAGGCTTATAAAGAAGGTAATCAGGATAATATTCACGAAGAGCTCGGCGATTTGCTTTTCTCCGTTGTTAATGTTTCAAGGTTTGTGAAGGTTGACAGTGAAGAGGCTCTTACAAATTCAACGGACAAGTTCATCGACCGTTTCAGTAAGGTTGAAAAAATGGCAGACGAACAAGGGCTCGATATGAAAAATACAGACTTGGCAACTTTGGACAAGTTATGGGATTTGGCTAAAAAGGACTAAAGTTCTTTTTAAAATAAAAAAAGATAAAAAATTTTTTGGAGGAATACACAATGAACAAGACAGAACTCGTAGCAGCAGTAGCAGCTAAAGCTGGTATCTCAAAGAAGGATGCTGACGCAGCAGTAGCAGCAGTTTTCGCATCAGTTACAGACGCACTTGCAAATGGTGAAAAAGTACAGCTTATCGGTTTCGGTACATTTGAAGTACGTGCAAGAGCAGAAAAGACAGCTCGTAACCCTAAGACAGGCGAAACAATGACAGTTCCTGCAACAAAGGTTCCTGCATTCAAAGCAGGCGCAGCACTCAAAGCAGCTGTTAAATAATTAAACTTTCGCAAAAAAAAAGGGGAGTCAGTTGACTCCCTTGTTTTTTATCCTTGGTGGAGGAAATCCCTATGAGATTAGACAAATATTTAAAAGTATCAAGAATAATTAAAAGACGAACTGTTGCCAATGAAGTATGTGACGCAGGCCATGTGGTTGTCAGTGGTAGAGTTGTAAAAGCCTCTTATGATGTAAAAGAAGGGGATATTCTTGAAATTCAGTTCGGTGAAAAAGTCACAAAATACAAAGTCCTCACAGTAACAGAATATGCAACAAAGCAAACAGCAAGTGACATGTACGAGGTAATCAAATAAAACTATTTTAGATTATTGGTTTTTATTATACAAATCGGAGTTTGTTGGGGTAATTCGTAATGCGTAATTCGGAATTCGTAATTGAGGAACTGCGTTGCGATTATAAAATATAACCAATATGGTGATAAATGTAGGGGACGATGCCTTCATCGTCCCGAAGCAGGTCAATAGTACACTTTGGAACGGGACGATGTGGGCATCGTCCCCTACGATTCATATCCAAATTAATAATCAATTACACCGACAAATTATAATTTAGAAAACTTTAACATAACATACGAAAAAACAAAAGGGACGATTGATGAATCGTCCCTTAATTTTGCACTCTGCATTCTGCACTCTGCACTTATTTTGTACCTGTTGAGCCGAATCCGCCTGCACCTCTGTCTGTTTCGTCAAGGTCATCAACTTCAACGATTTCAGGCAATTCAACCGGTTGAATAACCATCTGTGCAATTCTTTCAAATGGCTCGATTGTGTATTCAGGGTCAGTCTGCTTGATAACACCAACACAGATTTCACCGCGATAGTCGCTGTCAATAACACCAACTGAATTAAGAAGTCCAATTCCGTGCTTGATGGCAAGTCCGCTTCTCGCATACACAAAAGCAGCATAATGAGGGCCGTCGAGTCCGATTGCAATTCCTGTCGGAATAACAGCCTTATCACCCTTTTTAAGAGTAATAGGCTCGTCGATACAAGCATAAAGGTCCATTCCTGCACTACCCACAGTACCTCTTGTAGGTATTTTTGCATTCTCACGCACCTTTTTAATCTTTAAAATATCCATTATTCAACACCTCTGTATAAAAGTCCTCTTGTGAATTCACCAAGGGGCTTTTCTTCGTTATAATATGCATTCATTACATCTGCCACTTCTTGTTTTGTTTCAGTTGTAAAGTTGAAAAACATAATGTCGCATTCAGGGATTTCGCCCAATCTGTCAGCCATATAAATCGGTCGCGAATTAAGAATTTCTGTGTATCCCATCTGACATCTTACTGGAAAACTGATTCCCTTTCTGTCGGTGATTTCACTCTGACGCCCACAGTCCTTACAACTCTTTCCGTTTTTAACAGGACAATTTCGGGTAAGCATAAGGGGAATTTTGCCATAAACTGTAATTCCCTTTGGGACAGGTGCAGAAATCTTTCTGAAATTCTCAACTGTACATTCGTTAGAAACAATGACCTCACTGATTTTCAAAGCCTTTGCCATATCCATTGAAAGAGAATTGAAAATATTTAGTGACGGTGAGCCCACAATCTTTTTGTTGCATTTTTTAGCAACAGCAACAGCGTCAAGAGTGTGACAAAGACAGTATTCGGCAGAAGATTTTTCGAGCATTTCTTCAACCTTTTTACTGTTTCCGAACATTCCGTGGGGAATTTCAACTCCCATACCATCTTTTTCTGTGCCCAAAGGTAAAAAAATCAAATCAGCATCAATATTTTCAGGAATCTGATTAATATTATCAAATCGACAATAATATTTTCGTTCATTTCGTGAAATTATATTTGTAGGAAGCGGGGCAGGACAGATTTTTCGTTCTCTGTTACCGATAATTGCTTGTGTAAGCAAATCAAGAGTATTTCTTCGCATCTGATTAAGTGCAGAAACAGGAAGTGAATAGTCAATTTCACCCTTAATCTCAACGCTTTCAGCATTAAATTGTGTACCACCGCATTTTTTGAGTGCATCAATAATTCGGTCTTCTGCAATCGGTCTGTTAATAGGTGCTTCGCAAAGCATTTCACTTTCTACCATAGCAACATAATTTTCATATACTGCCGTAAGTCTTGCCTTTTCACCGATTTTACCGCTGAATGTGAATTTTACATTAAATCGTGGTTGTTCCTTTTCGTAAAGGAAAGCGTATTTTGCGAAAAGCTCTTTTGTAGCAGACCGCACATTTTCCTTTTCACGGTAACCGAACATATCTCGACCGAGCTCATTTTCATAATATCCGTCAGTAAAGCCTGAACGGGAAAACAAGTCGGATAAATCCTTTCTCACAAGAGAAGTATATGTATCATTAAGTGATTTTTTACAAGCAGAAACAACAGCGCTTACATATTCAGGTCGTTTCATTCTGCCTTCAATTTTAAATGAACAAACACCCATTTCGTAAAGCTCAGGAATATGCTCAATAAGGGACAAATCCTTAAGACTTAAGTCGTGGCCGGTGCCTTTTGCTACCTTGAAAGGCAGACGACAAGGCTGAGCACAAAGACCGCGGTTACCACTTCGCGAACCAAGAACAGCACTCATAAGGCATTGACCTGAAACGCACATACAAAGTGCACCGTGAATGAAAACCTCAAGGTCAATAGGGGAGTGTTCGCAAAGGTATTTTATTTCGTCAAAACTTAATTCTCTTGGCAAAACGGCTCGTTTAAAGCCCAGTCTTTCAAGCTCATAAATTCCTTCAAGAGTGCCCACGCTCATCTGTGTTGAAGCGTGCATTTCAATTTCAGAACAAACATTTTTAATAATTTTCGCAAGACCCAAATCCTGCACAATAATTGCATCTGCACCAAGCTGACAAACAGTTTTGACTGCTTCGATAGCATCCTTTATTTCCGTATCCTTAATAAGGGTGTTAAGCGTAATATGTACCTTAACACCCCTACTGTGACAATATTCAATTGCTTCTTTTGCCTGCTCCTCGGAAAAATTCTGGGCATTTTTTCGTGCGTTAAAATTACCCAAACCAAAGTAGACTGCATCTGCTCCTGAAAGCACAGCAGCCTTTAGATTTTCCACATTTCCCACAGGAGCGAGAATTTCTGGTTTATTCATCGTTATTTGCCTTTGCAAAAAGATTTATCTGGTCATTTTTGAATTTTGCTTCTGTCTTGAGTCTTTCAAGCTCACGCTTATAATAATCTCTTTCATTCTTTGCCTTTGCAGAATCCTCAAGATATTCCTTCATCTGAGCCTGTAAGGCGTCAACCTCTTTAAGAGTCTTTGAAAGAGCATCAGCCATTTCAAGAGAAACAAGCACAGTAGCCTGATTAACAGAAAGACGAAGTCCACCGTCAAGAAGGTCAGAAAGTCGCTGGTCGATTTTCTTTCCAAGCTCTTCAGTATATTCAACACTTTCATCAGTATTGATATAATAGTTTACTCCACGGATAGTAAGTTTAACTTTATTCATTCACTTTTACACCCCGATACAATAGAAAAATCTATAGTTTGTACTATTGTATCACAGAAATCCGAGCATTTCAACACCTATCTGTTTTTGAATAAGGAATCGAACACATTCTCCTTTGAATGTTGCTTGTTTTTTTCAGGAAGACATATATCAACAAGAATTGTGTCGTTACCGATAACCTTTATTTCATTCCAACAGATTCGGATATCCTCGTCACGACCCATAAGTCCTAAGAATTTGCTCCTGCCGTAGATAATGAGAGCGGTAATATTCCCCGAGCAGGTGTCAAATTCAACATCGCAGACAGGACCGAGCCGACAACCGTCATTTAGATTTATGACTTCCCTTTCACGCATATCTGTTATACAACAATTCATAAAATCACCTCACAGAATAATATGCAATACTGTAAGGTTTATTTCAATATTCTTTCACCTTGCGGATAGCACCCTTTTCAAGACGGCTGACCTGTGCCTGACTTATGCCCACTTCCCGAGCTACCTCCATCTGGGTTTTACCTTGCATAAAACGGAGGTTGAGAATCTGCTTTTCACGGTCACTTAAGTCATTTATAGCCTCTTTTATGGCAATTTCATAAAGCCAGTCCTCGTCACTTTCCGAGCTTCCCACCTGGTCCATAACATAAATGGTGTCACCACCGTCAGAATAAACAGGCTCATACAGTGAAATTGGGTCAACAATTGCCTCAAGAGCAATAATCACCTGAACAGGCTCAACCTCCATTTCCTTTGCAATTTCATCAATGGTAGCATCCCTGCCGAGAGTGTTCTGGATTTTTTCCTTTATCTGCATGGCGTGATATGCCGTATCCCTTAATGAACGACTGACGCGGATAGGGTTGTAATCTCGTAAATATCTTCTGATTTCACCGATAATCATAGGAATGGTATATGTCAGGCGAAAATATAGTAATAGTTATTTGTTAAGGTATTGTTCAAGGTGGAAATGTATGCTGATTTCAGGGTCACCGTCTGTATGAGTAATCACAATACGGTCAATGACTTCTCTGCAGACTGTTCGCTTTTCTTCATCCGTCATGTGTGGCCACGCATCAGCAAGATTCTTAATAGTTGATTTTGTTTTCTCAATTTTTCGTTTGATATTTCTTTTTTCTCGTTCACTCTTGACTTGATTTACGAGTCGTTCAATTTCTTCTGACAATCTGTCGATGGTTGCAGCATATGCTTTGCCTTTTGCACTGTCTGTATCGGACATAGCATATTCCATCGTAGCTTTGTTTAATGCTTTTTGATTTTTCTCAATTTCTTTTTCAAGTGATGAAATTATATCAAAATCAGTTACGGTTTTTTTAGTATCCTGATTTATATATGACAATCGGAATAACTCACGAATTACAATATCCTCAATATCTTTTGCGTAATATCGAGTTTTGTTAGGGCAGTTAGGGTCTTTAACGAGGTGCTTTTTTGCGTGAGAATGTTCCTTGGAGTAACATGAAAGTTTCACATTACCTGTTGCAGATTCTTTTTGATATCTGAACTTTGCACCGCAATTTCCACAATACACTAAACCAGTTAGCATATATGTAGTATCGCAACGTGCTCGACTTCTGCGTTCAAATTCATCTTGTTGCTCTTGCCATTGTTCTTCAGTAATAAATGGCTCAAAATGTCCGGGATATTCAACACCATTATAAGTCAGTATATTAAGATAAGTTCTACGTTTTAGCATCTGCGTTACAAGTCTTTCAGTAGAAAGATTCAATTCTTCTGCAATGGTGGCGGGGGGTAGGTGTTCTTCCACAAACAACCTTCTTGCTTCAAGAAACTTTTCTTTTTGTTCAGGAATGGTTTCATAATTACCTTTTTTGTCTTTGGTATTTTCAACATATCGATAACCATACGGAACATTACCACCGCCCAATGGATATCCACTTGCTACTCTTTGTGCTTTACCTGAACGGAATTTTCGAAGAATGGCTTTTCTGTCCAAATCAGCAAGTAATGAGAAAATAACAATCAAAAGGTGAGAGGTTGGGTCTAATTCACCATTTTCGGTTGTGACAATTCTTATGTTACTTTCTTCTTCAGAGATAAACTCAACAAGATATCGATTTTCATTAACAGTTGATTTTGTACCACCTTTAGGTA
Organism: Candidatus Fimenecus sp.; assembly: GCA_045533355.1. Taxonomy (GTDB): domain Bacteria; phylum Bacillota; class Clostridia; order Oscillospirales; family Acutalibacteraceae; genus Fimenecus. Next base: position 2,612 of record JAZSHP010000093.1, on the reverse strand, counting down.
AAATGTAGTCATTGATAAAACTCAACATACCAACAATATCTCGTCCAAGTCTGTCCATTCGTGGAACGATTAATCGACGAATTCGGATTTTAGTTAAACCTCTGTTAAAATCCGTAAGTCTTTTAATAAAACAATCCATGCCGGGACGTTCCATAACTGTTCCTGTAAAGCCATCGTCAGTAACGAGGATACATGCAGTTGAATCATTTTTTCTGCAACAAGCCTTGATTTTTTCTAATTGGCTATCTAACCCGAATCCATCCAAAGATTGCTTTTCAGTAGAAACACGACGATATGCAATATCAATAAGATAGTTACCTTCACTATCTCGTTGAATGTCATTGGTATCGTATAAGATTTCTTCTTTAGACATTAAGTTAATATTTTCTTTAATCCAACCCATTTAATATCCTCCTGACTTTATTTTCTTTAATCATTATAACAGAATATTTCGACTAAAACAATACAAAAATCAAATTAACAAAATTTGTCGAAATGTGAAAAGTACCGACACATTTCTGTATCAGTACTTTCGTTTTATGAAACTTTTATTTCAATGTCAGAGTCTTCTCGTGCTCTGTCAATGATATCATTAACAATTCTATCAATCGCAGCACACTTTATCTCATAACTAGGAAGGTCAGATGAAGCTACTTCCATGTCATTGATAAATATTTTAACATTAAAATACATTCTGACCATCCTTTCATTGTGTCTTTATTGTTGACACAATGAATGCAAGTTAATCAAACCCATTAAATAATATTTTATACAATTTGTCCGTCTGCGTTCTATTTTCATTTTGAAACAAATATATTTGAGCCCTATATATGGTTTCAAAGAACTTGAAAATTTTATAAATTTGTCTTATAATAACAATGTCAATAAACACTTTTACTATTGTAATCGAAATCAAATAAACAAAATCAATCGACAAGTTCTAATTAATATTTTCAGAGTATTAAAATTAATGAGCGCTTTGAGCGTGCTTTACTAAAATATAATGATTTCTGAAAAATGAAGTCACTCTATCTTGACAGATAGGGTGACTTTTTGTTTTTTACGGTATTATTTCTAGAACTAAATTAATGTTGGTGTTTACTGCTTTTTATGTCTTTAGTGCAGCTATTCATTCCGTAAAAAACAAAGCCGCTTTCATGATGCACCGAGCTGTGTGGGTTAATTAAGTTGAAAGCGGCGAGGCTTATCTTCTTCAGAATGAAGAAGATAGCTCCCTATACCTTTTGACATTTACATATCAAAAGAGGGAGTGCCCCCGCAGGGTCTCGCGGAGCGTATAACCACGCAAATATATGACATAAAACAAAATAAAAAAATTAGAAAGGAGCATTTTTATGTCAATAACAAATAGTTTTCACAGTTCAAGAAAAAACAATTCTATAGGAGGAAAAGGGAAATTAAGTGGCGTTCAACTACATAATGAGCGTGGTTATTTCTCTTTTGATTATGACAAAAACAAAATTTTCTCATTAATTGGAGATGTTTCTCAATTAACAAATTCTGTTGAAAATTACATTAATTCAAAGTTTCAATCTGCAATTGATGAGTATAATGAAAAGCAAAAAAGAGCAGATAGAAAAATTACAAAAACACCATTTGAGTATTTTTCAGATAATAAAAATCTTGATATTGCTAACGAAATTGTTTTTCAAATTGGTGATAAAATTTTCTGGTCAGCCACAAGAATTGAAAAAGAAAAAACTGTAAATGGAAAAAAATACATAATAAAAAATTTCCCGGATGAAGTGAAAATGATAATGAACAATATTTTCATCAAACAGGCTAAAGCTTATGAGAATATTTATAAGACACATTCTAAAAAAATTTTAGAGAGAATAATGAAGGATTATAGTTTTTCAAAAGAAATAATTTCATCATTTACTGAAGATGAAATCAAACTATTTTCAAAAGGAAAAGGTCTAAAAAAACAGAGAAAAATAAATATATTGATTCTCTTACAGACGAACAAAAAGAAAAATACGAACGGTTTTTAAGTGCTGAAGCGACCCTCGATTTTGTTGAAAAGAAGAGAATAATTTCGAGAATTAAAGATGATAGTATAACGATAAAAGTCATAAATTTGACAACTCATTTTGATGAATGGAGCCCACATGGGCATGGTGTTTCTGTTTGTTCTGTCAAAGGATTTGAGAACGGATTAAATGAAAGAGTAGCCAAAAGTGTTGTTCTTAACAAGTGGAGTCTTGAAGTGATTCAGGATGTAATGCACGAAATTGCTGAGGAGGAAATGGCAAAATATCCGGAACTTTTTACAAAAAAATTAGAAGAAAAACAAAAGGGTAGAAACTATGATTTTAGTGTGCCTGGGTATAAAATGATGAAGCATCAAGAGGAACTTGATAAGTTAATTCAGGAGTTAAATAATTTAAATGATAATATAATTGAAACAGAAAAAGAATATGAAGAAACAAAAAGTTTTTATCAGTCAATGGAGCGTCAACTCGAGGAATCAGCTCGAAAAAAGCACATTCAAGCTAAGGAACTGACCCAACAGATTAGTGAGTTAATAAAATTAAAATCATTATCTGAACAGAGTGAGATTGTGTCCGAAACTGAATTCATGGTTAAAG